>NZ_JAEKIW010000009.1 GCF_016757965.1 Archaeoglobus neptunius
ATGGAGAGGGTGAGTGCAATAGCCAGCCAGACCCTCCAGGTTCTGATCGAGAACTTCAAGATATTTGACTCCACGGGCAATGACGTTTCAAGGGATTACGCTGAAATGATGGCAAATGGGGGGAGAAAAGAGTTCACATGAATTTTTAATTTTTGAGAGGTGGATGGATATGATCTCGTGGAGTGATAAGTTTAGCGTTGGGGTTAAAACGATAGATGAGCAGCACAGGAAGCTTGTGGAGATGCTTAATGAGCTTCACGGGGCGATGAAGATTGGAAAGGGAAAGGAGGCCCTGTCGAACATTCTGGAGTCGATGTTTGACTACGCAAAGGAGCACTTTGCGACGGAGGAACGCTACATGGAGAAGTACAGTTTTCCGGGAACTGTGAAACACAAAAGCGAGCATAAGGAGTTTGTTGACGCAGCTACGGATTTCTACACCCGGTATCTGGGTGGGTCTGCAACTTCAATAGAGGTTTACAACTTTCTGCAGAAGTGGCTGGTCAACCATATACTAAATACGGACAAAAAACTGGGCAAATTTCTTTGTGAGGTGAGATGATGCAGGCGGAAGGACAGGTTTTGAAGGGTGATGAAACAGTTCAGGTGATAGTCTTCAACCTCGGAGACGAGAGGTACGGGGTGGACATCTCTCAGGTTAGGGAGATTATCAGGCCGACGCAGATAACCCGAATTCCCAATGCCCCCGATTTTGTGGAGGGTGTGATAAACCTGAGAGGGCAGATAACCACCATAATCAATCTGAGAAAGCGGTTTGGGATGGAACCGAAGCCGATAGACAACAACACTCGCATCATAGTCGTTGAGTTCGAGAATGCGGTGATCGGCATGATGGTGGATACGGTAAACGAGGTGAAGTACCTTTCTACTTCGGACATCGAGGCTCTGCCCAACATAATCACGGCCAGAGAGGAAGCAAAGTTCCTCAAGGGGGTGGGAAAGCTTCCGGACGGTCTGCTGATAATGATAGACCTGAACAAGGTGTTGAGTGAAGATGAGGTGGAGAGGCTGAGGTGAGCTTGAGGTAGCCTATGAGCGAGAATAAGGAGCTCAGGATACCGGTGGAGTATTTCGACAATGGCTGGAAAAAAGGGGAGGCGACAATCTCAAAAACTGCGATATCCTTTGCCGGACTGACAATTCCATTCAAAGAAATCCAGGATCTCGAAAAACTGAATTTTGAGGGTAAGGAGGCGATAAGGATAAAGAAGGACGGAAACTACTATCTCCATTTCGGAAACAGACAGGATCAGATTTTCAGATATCTGGCATTCAACCTGAAATCGGACAGATTTGCCGTTTATTTCCTCTCCCCCGCAACACGTGGGGGTGTGGTTGTGAGCGATAGCAAGTGGGACAAGGGGTATCTGAGCATAACCGATGAGGCGCTGTGGTTTCTGTCAACTTCAAGACAAATTCGAATTTCGATTGAAAATCTGGGCTCCGTTGGGAAGGACGTGAGAACGGTGGGTAAAAAGCAGAGGGTTGTTCTCGTCATCACGCATGTGGAGAACGGCGAGGTAATCACGAGCTTCGTTCTCTGTCCTGAAACCACCATGGACATGCTTCAGGAGTATATAAAGAACATAATCGACAGACACAAGCCGAATGAGGATCTTTCAGAAATAGAGGAGCAGATTCTGACGATGGTGTATACCGGGGTGGATTCAGTGAGTGTTGAATCCATTCTGGGAATAACCACAGAAGAACTTAACAAGCTGTACGACAGGCTCGTGAATTTGGGTCTGGCGAGGGTTGTGAAGATACGAAAGGAAATTGAGCTCACACCCAGAGGTGTGGCTCTTGTTAGCGATATTATGAAAAAAGCTGCGAGGTGAGGATGTATGCCAAAAGTGTTGATTGTGGATGATACGGCTTTTATGAGGAAACTTCTGAGAAATATACTGTTTTCCGGCGGTTTTGACATCGCCGGGGAGGCTGAAAATGGAAAACAGGCAGTGGAGATGTACAAACAGCTCAAGCCCGACATCGTCACCATGGACATCGTAATGCCTGAAATGAATGGCATCGAAGCGCTGAAGGCTATAAAGAAAATGGACCCAAATGCGAAGGTTGTGATGTGCACGGCTGTTGGGCAGGAGCAGATGGTTAAGGCAGCGATAAAACTCGGAGCGAAAGGATACATCGTCAAGCCCTTCCAGGCTCCGAAGGTTATTGAGGAGCTGAAAAAGGTATCCGGAATGAGTTAATGATTATGAGAGTGCTTGTGGTTGACGATTCGGCGCTCGTGAGAATGGCGGTCAGCGACATACTGAGTAAAGCAGGAATGGAAGTAGTTGACACGGCTAAAAATGGGAAGGAGGCTGTAGAGAAGACGCTAAAGCTAAAACCGGATGTCATAACTCTGGATATCAACATGCCCGTTATGGACGGCCTTACAGCACTTAAAATCATAATGGAGAAAAGGCCAACACCTGTGGTGATGCTGAGCTCTTTAACAAAAGAGGGTGCCAGAGAGACTCTGGAAGCTCTGAAGATCGGTGCGGTGGATTTCGTAACAAAGCCCGATGGCGCCCTGGTTGATCTTTCATCAGTTGCACAGGATCTTGTGAACAAGGTCAGTATGGCGGCGACAACCTCTCTCAACGTCCTGAGACTTCAGAATCTCAAGAAGATAAAGGGTGAGGTGGTCAGGGGTAACTGGAAGGGCAGGACCAAGGATGTGTGCGTTCTTATTGGCTCTTCAACAGGTGGACCTTCTGCGCTGGAAATGATAATTCCCAGACTACCTGCAGACATTCCTTCTCCGGTCTTCGTTGTTCAGCACATGCCTCCTGGATTCACGAAGCAGCTTGCTGAGAGGCTCAATTCCATGTCAGAGGTTGAGGTGAAAGAGGCTGAGAACAATGAGAGGGTGAAGGACGGAGTCGTCTACATAGCTCCCGGTGGATACCACATGAAGGTGAGGAGGGCTGCCAATGTGGTCCGCATAAAAATCGTCGACGGAGAGCCCGTAAATGCGGTGAAACCGTCCGTTGATGTCACGGCCGATTCCGTGGTGCAGGCTTACGGTGGAAACGTTGTTGGGGCAATACTTACCGGAATGGGGGAGGATGGGGCATATGGGATGAGGCTGATAAAGGAGAAGGGTGGACTAACTGTGGCGAGCAGTGAGGATACATGTGTTGTGTTCGGTATGCCAAAGGCCGCAATAGAGATAGGGGGCATAGTGTCGGTGAAGCCGGTTTTTGAGATAGCAGAAGAGATCGTTCGATTTTTGGAGGTGAAGCTGAATGAGTGATGATATGGACGATTACAAGCAGGAATTTATCCAGGAGGCGAGAGAGTACCTCGAAATTATGAATCAGAACTTTATAAAGGTCGAAAAAGGTGATATCGATGCCATCAACGAGATTTTCAGAATGGCGCACACGATCAAGGGGATGGCAGGATTCATGGGCTACAGGAATCTTGAGGAGCTCTGTCACAGGCTTGAAAGTGCAATGGGGAAGGTGAGAGATGGGGAAATTGAGGTAAGTGGTGAGCTCATAGACGTAATGCTCAAGGCTGTTGATGCAATTGAAGAGATGATTGACAGAATAGAGGAGGAGGATAACGATAACGTTGATGTTGAGACCATTATTGACGCTATTGGTAAGTTTCTGGAGATTAAGGAGGAAAGGTCGGATGTTGCTGTGAATCGTGGAGAGAATCTTGAGAAGGCAAATCTCAGGGTTGACGTCTATCTCAGCGAAGACTGCATAATGAAAAGCGTAAGAGCGGCGCTGGTTGTGGAATCCCTAAGTGAGATTGCCGAAGTTATCGGGACCATACCGGATGAAGGTGATATGGAAAAGGAGCAATTTGACGGTCACTTTACTGTTTTCCTCAAGGCTGCAGATTCCAAAGCCGTTGAGGATGCCGTCAGCAAAATTGCAGAGATAGACAGGTTTGAGGTCGCACCAATTGAAAGTGAAAGGGCTGATAAAGCCCGAAAAGAAGAGAAGAAGCCGGAAGTCCAGAAAGAAGAACGGGAAGAGGTCAGGATCGGGGATACAATTAAAAAGAAGAATAAAAAGCTTGAGAGCATCAGGGTGAATATTTCTCAGCTTGACACCATCATGAATCTCGTTGGTGAGCTCGTCATCAGCAAAGGCAGGCTTCTGCAGATTGCGAGTGAATACAACATTCCAGAACTGAAGGAGGCGGTTGCGATAATGGATAAGTCCATCACGAGCCTTCAGGACGAAATAATGCAGATAAGAATGGTGAAGGTTGAGAGGGTTTTCAACAAGTTTCCGAGAATGGTTAGAGATCTGGCAAGAAAGCTTGGAAAGAAAGTTGATTTTGTTATGGAAGGGCTTGATACCGAACTCGACAGGACAGTTCTTGACGAGATCAGCGATCCTCTCGTCCATCTTGTGAGAAATGCGGTCGACCACGGAATCGAGTCTCCTGAGGAGAGGAAAGCGGCAGGAAAGGACGAGGTCGGAAAAATAAAACTCTCCGCATGGAGGGAGAAAAATAACATAATTATCGAGCTTGAAGATGACGGAAGGGGACTGGATGTTGAGAAGATCAGGCAGAAGGCTGTTGAGAGGGGATTGATCACTCAGGCAGAAGCCGATGCGATGAGTGAAGATGAGCTGAAGATGCTGATATTCTCGCCGGGATTCTCGACGAAGGATGCTGCAACAGAGGTCTCTGGAAGGGGAGTCGGAATGGATGTTGTCAAGACAACTGTTGAAAGGCTTGGAGGTAGTGTCAGGATAAGCTCGCAGAAGGGGAAGGGTACAAAGGTCAGGATACACCTACCACCCACGGTTGCGATTGTAAAGTCTCTGCTGGTTAAGGTTGCAAATGAGACCTATGCAATTCCGATTTCAAGTGTTGTTGAGGCTCTGTATGTAAATGAGGATAACTGGAAGGTTATCCACGGGAATCCATTTTTGATTGTTCGTGGAAAGCTTGTACCGGCTTTCAAGCTCAGAGAGCTTTTTAATGTTGTGAACGGCAGCCCTGAAAGGGAGGTTGGAATAATTGTGGAAAAGGAGGGTGAAAAATATGCCCTGATAGCAGATACCATTGCTGAACAGCAGGAGATTGTTATAAAGCCTTTAACTGGATATCTGGCCAAAATAAAGGGGTTTAGTGGTGTAACGATCCTTGGAGACGGCAGAGTTGTGCCCATACTGGATATATCCAGCCTGTTGGGAGGTGATAGGCTTGCATAGTATTGAGGATCTTGGAGAAATGGAGCTTGATGCTCTTAAGGAGCTGGGTAATATTGGTGTTGGGAAAGCTGCAACGTCCCTCTCCCAAATGCTTGGAAGGACAATTGAGATGAGTGTGCCCGAAGCCACGATCGTCAGAATCCAGGACCTTCACAAAGTGATCAACGCTGAGGAGATGGTTGCAGGAGTGGTTACAGGACTTGAGGATATTGAAAACGGACATTCCGGATTTCTGTACATTACCTTCCCGGAGAAATCATCCAGAAAGCTCGTGGAGATACTGCTCGGAGATGTCAGCGATGAGGAGATGGTGGACTCGACCTTAATGGAGATAGGCAACATTCTGTCCTCTGCATTCTGCGATGCAACCGCTGAAATGCTGGGTGTGATGCTGATTCCAACACCACCGAGCTTTGGAAGGGACTTTGCGATTGCGGTGATAGATGCGATAGTTTCGCAGCTTGCGGATAAAAGTGACTACGTCGTGCTGTTCGAAACGAAGCTTGAGGAAAGCGAGAAGGAGATAGAAATTCTCGTTATGCTCATTCCGAATGAAAAATTCGTGAGCTACATTCTCCAGCTTCTTGGAATGGTGGAATGATGGGCAATGAGATCCTTGTTGGCATCGGCGAGTTCAGGGTTGCAAAGGGGGCAGTGCTGAAAACAGTCGGTCTTGGATCGTGTATTGGCATTGCTCTGTACGATCCGAAGCTCAGGCTGGGTTCTCTGGCCCACGTCATGCTGCCCCAGTCCAACAACGGAACAAAGAGAAGTGCAAAGTACGCAGATCATGCTGTGGAGATGATGATGGAAGCGATGGAAAGGCTGGGGAGTGATAGAAAAAGGGTTGTGGCGAAGATGGCTGGAGGTGCGCAGATATTCAAGCACATGACAATGGATATGCTGAGGATAGGTGACAGAAATGTGGACGCCATCAAAACGATCCTGAAAGACTACGGCATAAGGGTGGTATCTGAAGATATAGGAGGTAACGAGGGAAGAACTGTCTATTTTTTCACCGGCGATGGAAGAATGCTGGTCAAGTACAGCAAGGGTGGTGAGCTGTGGATCTAGCCTTCAGAACCCTCGTGGATTACGTCAGCAGAGAATCCGGAATAGACCTTCACCAGTACAGGGAGAGCTACCTGAAGAGGAGAATAGAGCTTAGGATGAAGATGCTGGGAGTGAGGGATTTTGGAGAGTATCTCAGGCTGATAAAGGCAGATGGGGAAGATGAGGTGAAAAAGCTGATCAACACGATCACGATCAACGTTACAGAGTTTATGAGAGACAGAACACCTTTTGAGTACCTCATGAAAGTCATACTGCCCGAAATAGCAAGCAGAAAGAGGAGGGTTAACAGCAACATTGTCCGATTCTGGAGTGCCGGTTGTTCGTGTGGGGAAGAGCCGTACAGTCTGGCAATATGTGCACTCGAGGCTCTTGGAGATGGCTGGATGATCTCAATCTATGCCACGGATATTGATGATGCCTGCCTTGAGATGGCGAGGGAGGGATTTTACAAACCGACCCAGCTCAAAAATCTGAGCAGGGCGCTCATCAACAAATACTTCGATAGGGAGGGTGATGGTTACAGGGTCAAGAGTTTTCTGAAAAGGTATGTCAGATTCAAAAAACACGATCTTACAACTGACGAGCCTGTATCGAGGTATCTTGATGTCGTTTTCTGCAGAAACGTGATGATTTATTTCAGCGAGAATCAGAAGGCAAAGGCTGTCAACGATTTTTACAACGCTCTGATTGCCGGAGGTTATCTTGTGATAGGCAAAAGCGAAACGCTGCCGGCGGGTTTCAAGAGCAGGTTTGAATGTGTAAATTTGAGAGAGAAGGTCTATCGAAAAATTACAGACAGTACCTGAGATAGTCTTTGACGTGAATGGCCGGATAACCACTCTTTTTTAATCTCGCTGCAACTTCCTCATCGGCTGTAACGTACATCTCTCCCATTGATATTGCGAGGACCACGCATGTTGCGGTTGACAGGTCAATTTTCAGCTTTTTTGAAATTTCTCCTGCCATAAATATCTGTTCGGTGCTGATTTTAACGGAGATGTAACCCAGAAGTTTATCCACGAGGGAGATCAGTTTCTGTAGAACCTTCTGGTCCGTTACCTCTCTGGAAATTCTCTCGAAGATCTCGTATCTGGCATTTTCAGGTATCCTCACAGTGAGTTCGCCGTTAACTGCCTTTTCCCTGAGCTTCATAGATTCAATGCTGTTGCCGAGCAACCACTCAATGAAGACAGATGAGTCGATAATCATGGTCTCACCTTCCCAGCAAAGTTCTGATCTCGTCTATCTCCGACCAGATACTCTTTATTTTCTCCTGCCTCACCTTTTCCTCGATTTTGCTCCTCAGATACTCGCTCCAGTTGGTATTTATATTTTCCATCTCAAACTTTAGCCATTCTGGAATTCTAAAAGAAACGATTGCGTTCTTTCTTTCACTTCCCATATCATAATTTTCTTTTTGTTTTTTAAAATATTTTGGCTTGTTTATTATTTTTTATATAACAGAATGTAATACGATAATGTTTACAGTCCGTTAAATTAATATGTTTCATAGTGTACTAAATAGAAATGGGTATTGAGGCAGAGCTCGATGGAAAGATCGAAGCATACAGGTCAGCCACTCATCATGGGGCATTGAAGATCATGTTCATTCTGGCCAGTGAAGAGGCAGGTTTTACGGAGATCATGTTCAGATCCAGACTGAGTCCAAGCGTGCTCAACAAACTGCTGAAGTCTCTTGTAAGATACGGAATGATCAAAAAAGATGATGGTAAGTATACCCTAACAAGAAAAGGAGAGCTGATTCTGGAGAGGCTGCTGGAAATCGTGGAGCTCCTTTAATTGCGGAAGTGTAATTGCTTTTATGAAGAAATATTTTATATATTACTTTCAATAACGAAATCTGCAATTGATATCCGAGTTCAGTAGCGGGGGTGGTGGGCGTGGGTTCAGAGGTTTTTGAAGTCGAGCAGGTGAGTAGTGAGACACGGAGTATCGAGCAGATAGAGTATGCGCTGAAGGAGCTGATTGCAGGCAACTGGACTGTGAGGCTGGAGAGAGCGGAGGATGAGAGGTACAGCCAGATCTTTGAGCTAATAAACACTCTGGCAGCAGATCTGGGATCGCTTTTTGGAGAGATGGTAAAGGCAATGAAAGAAACTGAAGAGATGGCAAAGGAGAATATGGAAGCCATCAGCCAGCTCAATGCCGGGATGCAGCAGATTTCATCAGCTTCACAGCAGATCGCAACCGGGGCAGAGAATCTCTCAAGACTTGCGAACAGTTCTCACGCTCTTGTCAGGGAAACGATGAATCTTTTTGAACTTCTAAATGACAACATAGCGGAATCCAGCAAGTATGCAAACAGCGCAATGGAGTATGCAGAACAGGCGAGAGAAAGCGGGGAGGTTGCACTTGGGAAACTGAAAGAAATGATCCACGAAATAGAGCTTGCAGGCAGCATCGTCGAGGAGCTTAACAACACCGTCAAGAACATAGGAAAGGTTACGGAGAGAATCAAATCCATTGCAGACCAGACCAATCTCCTCGCCCTTAATGCAGCAATTGAGGCTGCAAGGGCAGGAGAGCATGGCAGAGGGTTTGCCGTTGTTGCGGACGAGGTCAGAAAGCTTGCCGAGGAGAGCAGAAAGAGCACGGAGGAGATTGCAGAGATCGTGAGGAGTGTTCAGGAGGGGACCAGCAAGGTTATCGAGGCTGTCAGGAAAGCCAAAATGGAATCCGATGAGGGTGGAGACAAAATTAATGCAGCCCTCAAAATGGCCGAGGAGATAGGAAATATGGTTGGAGTGATAGGCGAAAAACTGCAAGAGGTGGCGAAGGAGTCCAGGAGGGGGGTGGAGAAGCTTGAGAGTCTGGTAAAGAACATTGAAGAGGTCGCATCAACTGCAGAAGAAGCCGCAGCAGCAAGTGAGGAATCCTCTGCGGCCATAGAGGAGCAGACCGCAGCCGTGCAGCAGATAGCCAACGGCTCCGAGAGATTGCTGCAAATTGCGCAGGACAATATGGAGGTTCTGATGCAGAGATTCAGAAATCTCACCTAAGGTGGTTCCAGTTTAAATGTCCAGGTTTTGTCAAAAGTAATGCAGCTTTCCTGCATTTTTTCAGGCATTTATACTGAGAACTCCAGTTCTTTTAAAATTTCAAAAATCATCCTTCCCTTTTCAGTCAGGCTGTACATATCCGACTTTTTTTCAACTATTGCGTACTCCATCAAAGTTTTTAAATGTCTGCTCAGAACTCCGGGATTCAACCTGGTTTCCAGCATCAGGTGGGTAAATTTAAGCGAGTTGATTTCAAGGCAGGATAGAATTTCAGTTACACCAGATCGGGCCAGGATTTTCAAGATGTCTTCTTTTTTATACACGACCCGAGGGTTGGTTACATTTTCAGCACCCACTCTCTCACCCTGATTAAGATTACCAGTACTATCATTAATTGTTAAAAAGTTTTTCGCAATACGAGAAATTAATTATCCAAATTTTGAAATGAAATATGAAAAAGGGATGACAACTTTGTATTTTTTTATCGACTTTTTTAATGAAATTCATTTCTTTCATTGATGTGCTGAAATTTTATGTTAGAAATTATATTGTATTACGAAAATTTTATACGTTTTGTATAACGTGCATTTGTTATGAGTAGCGTAGTTGAAAGCTCCGAATTTGGAATGGGGGACGAGATATTTAGGGAGCTTGCCAACGCCATTTCCAGATTAAAGGCCGGAGATTTCAACGTGAAACTACCAGCAGAGAAATACAGTGGAAAGGTAGCAGCAACGTTTGAGGAATTCAACTCCTTCATCGATGACATGAGGGCTCTATTTGCTGAGATACTCAGGGTGTCTGAAGAGGCGGCGAAGGGAAATCTGAGTGTCAGGGCAAACGTTAGGGCATACGGGGAATACGAAAAACTTGTGGAGAACATAAACAGGCTGATAGATGCTATTGTTGTACCTATAAGAGAGGGTATAGAGGTCGTCAAAAGCTATGCTGAGGGAGATTTAACGAGAAGGGTTAGAAAAGACGTGGAAATGTACGGCGAGTTTGCAGCATTTGCCGAATCTTTAAACGAGCTTGGAGAAAGTATGAACAGATTTGTAAAGGACATGAGGCAGATCGGTGAGGAAAATACGGTAGGAATGCGGGAGATCAAAGAGGCGATAAGTCAAATAAACGCTGGCATGGAACAAATAAGTGCGGCATCTCAGCAAATGGCTCAGGGAGCAGCAAATCTATCGAGAATCGCAAACGAGACAGCAGTGGAAGCGAGAAACGTGGTGGAAAACATAAAAAGACTGACTGAAAATGCTAAAATTTCGTCGGAATTTACAAAAAAAGTTGTAGAGAACATTCAATCATCCGAAAGTGAGGGTAGAGATGCGCAACGAAGCATAGAAGCGATTGTAAATGAAATCAGCAGTGTCGCTAAAATTGTAAGTGAGCTTGATGTTGCTGTTAAAAATATCGATAAAGTTACTGAAAAGATCAAATCCATTGCAGACCAGACCAATCTCCTCGCCCTTAATGCGGCAATTGAGGCTGCAAGGGCAGGAGAGCATGGCAGAGGGTTTGCCGTTGTTGCGGACGAGGTCAGAAAGCTTGCCGAGGAGAGCAGAAAGAGCACACAGGAGATTAACGAGATTGTGTCAACGGTTCTGTCTGAAACTCAGAAAGTTACAGAAGCAACGAAAAATGCCCATGAACTCTCAGAGAGCAGTTCGAGGGGTATATTGGCTGCTTTATCAAAGAATACAGAGATCAGAAAGATGGTAGAAGAAATACAGGAGAAACTGATGGAAATAGTACAGGAGGCAGATGAGGGATTCCGCAGAGTAGAGCAGATCGCAAGAAACATTGATGAAGTGGCCTCAACTGCAGAAGAGTCTGCAGCATCAGCAGAAGAGACTTCTGCGGCTATAGAGGAGCAAACTGCAGCAGTGCAGCAAATAACGGCCAGTGTCGAGCAAACATCTGCTTCTGCTGAACGGACAGTCGGGTTTATCGATGACATGTACACAACGAAGTAGGTGAAATATGAGAGAGAGCCTGAATCGTCCAGTGCAACACTACAGGTTGTAATCTTCAGCCTCGGCAACGAAAGATACGGAGTTGAGACCTCACAGGTTAAGGAGATCATCAGGGTGGAGGAAATCACATCAATACCAAACGCTCCGGACTTCATAGAGGGTGTGATAAACCTGAGAGGGCAGATAACCACCATAATCAATCTGAGAAAGCGGTTTGGAATGAAACCAAAGCCGATAGACAACGACACGAGAATAATAGTTTTCGAGCACAACGGAAGCACAATAGGAATGATGGTCGACACCGTCACAGAGGTCAGATACCTGTCAAAAGAGCACATAGATGAGCTTCCAAGCATAGTAACGGCAGGGGCCAGGTCAAAGTTCCTCAGAGGTGTGGGGAAACTGCCCGATGGACTGCTGATTCTGGTTGACCTGAACAGACTGCAGGAGGAGGAGTATGAACTTCTTTCATCTTAATTTTTTGGCCCTGGCAGGATATCTTTAACCGCTGGCGCTCCTTAATCATGGCATTCTTGATTTATCATTCATTCTTATCGTTAACACTACGGAAGAAGATGTAGTTCAGTTTACCGGAAACTAATTTGGGGAAACCTCCTGTCAAAAAATTAAAATATTCCGATACTCTCGATAAATCTCAGTCTTTTTGGAACTGGTGGGTGGGTTGATAGGAACTCCTGAATTGGGGAAACCTTCTGGTTCTTTAATCTTTCAATGTCCATTTTTGTTATGGGCTCGGCGACAGCATTTACGAAAGCATAGATGAACAGGGTTTTGAATTTGCTGTCTGCAATTGCATCCATGTATCTCGGATAGCTGTGGTAGAAGAGGTGTATCTTGGCCAGCCCCCTCTGCATCGCTTCCTTGCTGGTGGCTCTCACACCCTCAAAATCTGCGTAGTATTCTCTAAGCCTGCTGAAAGCCAGAACGAGTATCTGGACTATGAATGAAACGAGAACTGCAGCAAAGCCAACTGCAGCAAGCTGCATCCCTCTTCTGTCGTCTCTGAAAGATGCGTGGATCATTGCATATCCGAGGTAGAAAATGATTGAGGGGAGAAGTCCAAACAGCAGCATTACAAGGTTGTCCCTGTGCTTGTGATGCCCCAGCTCATGCCCGATAACGGCTTCCAGCTCATCACTGTCAAGCATACTGATAAGGGTATCGGATACAGCGACGTACTTCCCTGTCAGTACGTTTCCGTATGCAAAGGCATTTGGTGGCCCTCTAACTGCAACCGCCTTTGGCGGACTGACGTTGAGCCTCCTCGCAACGCTGTTAACAACCATTTGCAGGTTTTCGTCTCTCTTTGCGGAAAAGCTGAGGTTTATGATGAATGGTGAAATAATGTACATCAGCAGGTTAATCAGTATTAGGAACAGAATCAAGCCGTAAATGCTGACATAATAGCCTGCAAAACTCAGTATGGCATAAATTGTTACTGAGGATATCAGCAAAATCATCAGACCGAGGAGAACCATTGACGTGAACAGTGAGAATCTGCCTGAAACTCTGCCAGCAACTTTCGGTGCAATGGTGCTGGCCAGCAGCAGCATCAGTGCGTATCCGAGCATTGCCAGCAGCATGTAGACGGGATCGAAGAAGAATATCATGTCAGGTTTTTCTGTCTTTCTGTTAAAAACGGTTTCTCTTCAACAAAGCTTTTAAACAGATCGTCGAACATATGTTCGATGAAGTGGCTTGAAGGTCTGGTTGTGGTTGCAGCGATGACTGTACCTTTTATGGCAATAAGGAGTTATGATCTTACCACTTATATTTACTGGAGTCTTGTAGCAGCGTTGTATCTGATATACATAGCAATATCGAGGTGGTAGAGTTGAACGAGTTCCTCTATGCCTTCGCTCTCTATACCGTAATTGGCACAGCCATAGCTCTGCTGGCTATGAGGGGATTGAGGACGCAGGAAGAGTACTACATAGCGGGCAGGAATGTAAGCGGAGTGGTTTCCGCCCTGACGTACGCTGCAACCACGTACTCTGCCTTTATGATGGTGGGACTTGTGGGGCTGAGCTACGCAACCGGTGTTGGTGCACTCGGTTTCGAGCTGTTCTACCTTGTCGGCACACTTTTCCTGCTCTCCTACTATGCCCCGAGAGTATGGGAGATGGCAAGGGATCGGGGTTACATCACACCCGGAGACATGATTGCCGAGAGGTATGGAAAAGAAGTGGCGATGCTGATGTCCGTTTTGGTCACTGTTGCTCTCATTCCTTATATTTCCGTCCAGCTCATCGGTGTGAGTCTGATCCTTGACAAGACCGGGGCAATGAGCTTCGAGATGGGTGTTGCTGTGTCGGCGATTCTCGTCGCTCTGTGGGCCTTTCTTGGAGGTTTAAGGGGGGTTGCATGGACTGACGCCGTTCAGGGCGTTTTCATGCTTTTAATGGCCATCGCAGCCGTCTTCTGGGTTTACAGTTTTGGATTCTCCCAACATAACTTTTTCGTCGAGACTTCAAGGCTTGGAGATCTCCTCATCGTCCCAAACAAAATATGGACGCCGATAAGGTTCATATCACTGACGGTTCCCTGGTTTTTCTTTGCCCTCACGAACCCTCAGGTGTTCCAGCGCCTCTACATACCCAGAGACAGAAAGGCCCTTAGGAGGATGGTCATTCTTTTTGGATTTTTCGGTCTTGTTTACACCGTTCTGGTGACATTCTTGGGTATTGAGCTCAGAGTTCTGACCGAAACTGGAATGTTTCCCGGTGTCGGTGACAGGGATGCGGTAACTCCGACTCTCCTCAGCCATATGCCTACTCTGCTTGCAGTGGCGATTTCAATCAGCATTTTCGCAGCAGCCATCACCACGGCAAACTCCATCGTCCTGACCCTTTCTTCAATGATATCCAGAGATCTGCTTGGTAGCGAAAGAGTTGATGCGGGGAGGATTTTGATTGTGGTAATAACCGCAGCAATTTCGATCTTCGCTCTTACCAGACCCGGTTACATTGTGGAACTGTCAGTTCTCAGCTCTACCATTCTTCTCTGCCAGCTTCCACTGATTCTTGGTGTGTTTCATTTCAGCAAGGGTGGAAGAACAGCGGGGATGGCAACACTCCTTGCGGGATTCATGACGGCGACCCTGCTGAGCTATCTGAAGTTATCCCCGCTTGGAGTTCCAGTTTCGGTCTGGACTCTCCTTGTGTCGTTCCTGACATTCTTTGCCCTATCACGTCTTAGATGACTTCCACGCTCTGGGGTAAACTCCCCTCTCCATTACAACCCTTTCTATATCTGCTGCAACACCTTTTTTAAGCCTGAAAATCTCCTCAGCATTCATTAAAGCTTTGCCGATTGCCACAAGCTCGTTTTTCAGTGTAAATATTGCAACAGTTTTATCTTTTTCAACTGACTTTTCCACGAACGCCACGCCCCTCACAGACAGACTGGCACCGTGGCAGATCGCATCAACTGCGGTATCCTTAATCACGATCTTCGGTATGTCTGCCACCGCCATCTCCATCGGCTTTATGATTTCTCTCAGGTACTTTTCCTCTCCATCCTCCTTCCAGAAGACGTATGCATCAAGCAAGTCCTGAAGGGTGTAACACATATCCTCTCCAAATTTACCTGTTCTTGTCCTTCTGAGCTCCTGCATATGGGCTCCGGTACCGAGAACTTCTCCAATATCTCTGCAGAGCTTTCTTATGTAAGTTCCCGACTCGGTGACAACTCTGAAAAGTACATCTCTACCATCGATTTCCAGTATTTCGATATCGTAAACTTCCCTTATCCTTAGTGCCTTCTTTACTGCAGATTTTAGCGGGGGTTTCTGATATATCCTTCCAACAAAGAGTTTCATCACCCTTTCAATATCCGCCTTTCTTGCATCTCCGTGAAGTCTCATCAGGCAGATGTATTCCTTTCCAGACTCCTGAAGGAACTTAACAAGCTTCGTCGCAGTTTCAATGAAAACGGGAAGCACACCGGTAACTCTCGGATCGAGAGTTCCCGCATGTCCAGTTTTTTTAACCTCAAGAATTTTTCTGATCCAGACAACAACCTCGTGGCTGCTGGGACCCATGGGTTTGTCTATGCAGACAAATCCCTTCTTAATGTACTCCTCTATCGGTCTTTTTGCAGGATAGCAGCCGTACTCCTCACTCGTTACGGCATCGTCCTTGATGTAGAAGTTTTCAAGCTCTGACCTCACATTGAGTGAAGGGCAGCGGACTTTTTAACATTTTTCGATCAGGACATAAAAGCCATGTAGAGAGCTCCAATCATCTCGGCAAGCACCGCCACGATCAAAACCCTGATGTTTTTCTGGCTGAATGGTATAATGGCGATAAGAGCCAGAGCTGGGAGGAGAGTCATCCAGAACATTGCAAGCATTACATGGTCAACTCCGAGAGCATATTTTATTATAAAGAGAATGGTGATTGCTGCCAGAGAAACATAAAATCCAAATCTCACGATCTCTGCAAATATGCTGTCGTCTCTCATCCCATCAGCCCCGCAACACCCTTGTAGATGTTTGTTGCAGACGCAACGAAGAGTATGAACATAACACTCGTCCTGATCAGTCCCGGACTGACTCTCAGTGTTAGCTCTGTGCCGATTTTCGATCCCAGCGTCATGCCGAGCATTGCAGGAACGGCGATCTCGGGTATAATGGCTCCTTTGGACATGTAAACCCATGCGGCGATTGATGTGTTGAGCAGGATTATCAGCATACTTGTTGCCACTGCAACTCTTATTGGCAGGAGCATTACCAGATTCAGCACCGGTACATTTGCCCATCCTGCACCAAGCCCGAACATACCTGCTATTAACCCTACGAAGGCAAACATGACCAGAGCAAGTGATGTATTGCTTGCAGAATAGGAGATCTGCTTACCAAGACTTGGCTCGAAGCACTCCCCCCACATCGAAAAAGCTCTGCATATTCTGTCCTTCTCTCCAGGCTCTGGAAACTCCACTCTCTCTGTCAGGGCCATTATCAGCAGTATCAGGGCAAGAAGAACACCGAGCAGAAGAGTTATGTAGTATTTTCCCTCAGGAAACTCTCTTGAGATGTAAAGCCCCAAGTATCCACCCACAAACGCAGTAAGGTTGGATACAAGGATGAGAGGAAGAACCATTCTGAGGTTTGTAAAGCCTCTTTTAATTGACGTTGGCGAAGATGCCATCGCAGAGGTCAGAGCAACCATGACACCTCCACCTCTCACATAGTCAACATTGATGCCCGAGAATGCTGTGAGGAGTGGAACGAACATCACACCTCCGCCAACTCCCGAAAGTGGTGCGACAATTCCTATGATCAGCGAAAACAGGAATATCCACAGCTCCGCGCCCATGCTAATCCCTGCATATGAGCAAGTTTGATCTGGACCTTTTCAGCAGCACCTCACATGGATCCTTTCTGAAAAGTCCCGAGATCGACCTCTTCATGCCAACCACTATCAGGTCTGGATGCATCTCCTTTTCGAGAATCAGTACCCTGTCTGCGTACTTTCCAAAGGATACCTTGACATCTGAAACTGTAAAACCAGCATTCTCAAGTTCCTGCTTGTACTTTTCCAGTTTCTCCATGGTGTGAGAGATCAGCCTGTGATACGAGCTCAGCTCCTTCTCCTCCGAAACGAAGGGTGGAATCTCCATTTCACGTATGTACAGAATTGAAACCTCTCCCCTTAAACCGTCCTCTGCCAGTTCAAGCAATTTTTTAAATGCTGTTTTGCCTCTCTCTGTGTCATCCAGAATTAAGAGGATTTTTTGCATTTCCCCTCCCTCTACTGCAATCCCTCAACATACCCCATCAGCTCTTTCTCGGACATCCTGACGAATTTGTTGTATATCTCTCTAACCTTCTCAAGCGAGCTTATCTCCACCTTGTAAAAGTTTATCACTCCTATAAGATCTCCTTTTTCAATATTGCCGTCAAAAATCGGAAGAAATGCAGCCTCTCTAACCTTTCCACCCTCCTCGACCTTCCAGGGTGTCTCGCACACGAGGTCAACCATGACACCATCGGAGTGGCGCATCGTCTGCAGAGGGTAGACGATGGTGTTGGGCGGGACTTCAATCTCCCTTATTCTCACCTTGACAGTTTTGCCTGCCTTAAGATTTATGTTCTCATCTGCAACTAAAACCTCCCACCTTGCAATCGGACTCCTTTTGTATCCGTAAGGCCTGATTGCTACATCTTTCCGAACAATTTTGTCTCCTTCTCTGTAAACTATCCGGAAACTCTGATCATCCCTGTTCAACACCAGCGGTGCAAGCTTCCCGACTCCTACGTAGTACACGTTTACAACACCGATGAGGTCTCCCTTTTCAATTCTCCCATCCTCAAATGCGAGAAAAATTGCCTGGTGTATTTTCTTAGCTTCTTCAACCTTCGCTGGCTTTCCCAGATGCACAACATCAACGACTGTGCCAAATGGATTTCGAGTTATCGATAAAGGCACGACGACTGTGTTGGGGGGTAGTTCGATTTCTCTTATCTTCACCCTTAAAACGTCGCCTGCCCTGAATTCCACGTCTTCATCTGCAACTAAAACCTCCCAAACCCCGACATTTGTTCTTGTGTACCCAAAGACCTTTGTCCTTATCCTTTTTCTCCTTATCTCGCTGTTGTGCCTCCAGGTAATCTTCGCCTCGACGAACTCCTCCCGCAGTTCGACTTTTTTAGGCTTCAGGTTGAGGAGTTTTGATAGAAGTCCGGTTTTTATAAAAAAGACTTTGAGAACCCCTACAATATCTCCCTCCTCAATAACCCCGCTATCTACGGGCAGGAACAGAACCTTGTTAATGCACTTTTCGTCCTCGACCTTTGACGGCATTCCGCATTCAATCACGTCAAGAACCGTGCCAAGGGCATGCCTCATTATGTGCAGCGGACCCACCATCGTGTCTCCTGGCAGTGTGAAGGGATTTATCTCGACAATAACAGGCTTCCCGGCCTCCACCTTAATGCTTTCCCTCGCTATAAGTGTTTTCCATTGGGTAACGGGAGTCATCCTGTAGCCGAATGGCTTCAATTCCGTGTTGAATCTCTCTCTCCTTCCGCCTACTTTATCGACCCAGTAATTCATCCTGACCTTCACTGCTATCACCGTCTACTGAGTATGTCATGTTTATTAAGGTATATTTTAAAAATTTTGTGCTGGAAACTCGATTAGAAAAGAAGCGCCCTTTTCGAAACCTTCCTCAAGCCTGATGCAAGCTCCGTAAGTTTCAAGTAGTTTTCTCACAATATAAAGACCCAATCCGCTGCCCGATCCGGAAGTGACACCCCTTTCAAAAATTCCTTCTTTCATACCTTCAGGAATGCCAGTACCGTTATCTCTGACTCTTATGTATATTTTGTCATCCTCCCACACCTCTATCTGGATCTCACTGGCTCCACCGTGCTTTATGGCATTTCCAATGAGATTCTCGAAAACGCTGTAAATACCGTCATTAGCTCTGACCTCTGCGTCGCCTATCAGCTCGATTTTAATATCATGACCCTTTGCGACCTCTTCAACAACCTCACTTATTTTGTAGGTATCCGTAATACCATCACTGGCCAGTTCGAGGGCTTTTATTTTCCCGATAAGCTCTGTTCCTTTTTCTATACTCTCTCTGATTTTTGAGAGTAACTCTTTGTTGAAACTTTCCTCCAGAATCTCGGTGTACGAGTATATGCTGGTGAACACGTTAAGTATATCGTGCCTCATAACGCTGTTCAGAAATTTGAGATGGTTCAGGAGGTCATTAATTTTTTCCTGCATTTCTATTCTGTCTGAAACATCGGTAAAGATCAGAACATAGTGTTTCTCTTTGCCGCTACCTACCACGCTGAATCTGACCTCATTCCACTGATATCCATCCTTTTTAATGGCTTTAATCAGGAGCGGGTATGGTATTTTGTCAATACCTCCTTTCAGGGCTTTTTTAAAAGAATTGACTACCAGATCTTTACTGTCGGGATGAATGGCGGCGAAAGGATCTTTTTCGAAGTTATCCGGGTTAATCCCGGTTTTCTTGACTATTCTGTTGTTGATATATAAGAGCTTCCCACCAGAGTCGAAAATTGCAATTCCTGCTGGGAGATCATCAATTATCCTTTTCCAGTCTATCATTGACAATGGTGCATAACTGTGAAATAAAATGCTTGCGGAATGTTAAACCGGTGTTGTCTTTCCCCACTTTTCAAGTGCTCTTTTGAGCTCTGCGTGCTTCTCAGCGTAATCTTCCAGCGGAATGTTCTGGAATATGGCGTAGAGTGCCTGCCTGACTGCTCTGGCACCTGCCAGAGGGCCATCAGGGTGACCGAGAGTTCCGCCACCGACCTGTATCACAATATCGCCTCCAAGTGCCTCGATCACCGGTTTCAGGTTGCCCGGATGCAGTCCACCCGAGGAGACGGGCATTGCCGGTTTTATGTGGTAGAATTCCTGCCTCATATGGTAAACGTCCCCGTTTTCTGGCTCGAAAACATCCTTGCTGAAAACTCTGGCGTACTGTACAACCTCCCTCCTGCCACCTTCGAGCTTTCCTGCCCCTGCAGTACCAACATGAAGCTGGTCGATACCTATTATGCGGTAAAGCTTTGCCAGAACGAACATCGAGATCCCGTGAGATGGATTTCTGGTAAATGCAGCATGCATGGCCCTGTGACCGTGAATAGCAAGTCCGTAATCTCCGGCAAGGTCTCTGATGTACTCCAGAGCTCCCCACCCTGTAACAACGACATCAACCATCACGTACGGATTTCCGAGTTCCGCAACGAGCTTGAGTCTTCTCTCCATCTCGCGAATGTCGGATGTTATGTTTGCAAACCACACCTTCTTTTCTCCAGTCTCACTCTCCACCCTTTCTATTACTCTCATTATCCTGTTTGCCCTCTCCTCAAATCTGCAGTAGTCGGGACTGGTGAGGTTCTCGTCGTCCTTTATGTAGTCCATTCCCCCGCTCAGCAGATCATAGGCAAGTTTCTCCACCTCTTCGGGAGAGTATCCCACCTTTGGTTTTGGCACGGTTCCGACTATCGGCCTGTCCTTAACCCCGAATATTTTTCTGACCCCGTCTCTACCCATTCCCGGTCCTTTAAAACCTTTCAGGAACTTTTCCGGGAAATATAGGTCTTCCAGCCTCAGGCCGGCGACCCTCTTCATTCCGAAAACGTTTCCGGCAATTGATGCGAGCAATCCCGGCATGTTGTGCAGTTCGAACAGTTCAACGGGATAGGCAATCTTCACGATCCATGAATCACCCGTTCTGTGAAAATCGTAGGCTCTGGCGGAAAGATCTTTGACCCTCTTTTCATCATACCAGTTGTAGAGGGTTGTCCAGGTTCCGGTGCTGCTCTCGGCAGCAACAGCACCTGCCGCATCTTCAATGCTGAAACCTCCGGCGGGTTGAATTCTGAAAACCGCAATTACATTCTCTCTCAGATCGGGTTCATAGCTTCTGTCAACGTACTCCCCATACATCTCGAACATGATCAGTCTTCTTTACCAAACGTTTAAATCTTTTCCATTTTTGGAAATTTTCGGAGTTTTGGCCATCTGTTCTGTCTCCGGCAATTTAATTAAACTCTCCGGAAAGCGGAGATTATGCCGGATATCGTTCAGGTTGAGGTTTCCACAAAATGTCAGCTTAACTGCCTCATGTGTCCCCTTTCCGCCTTCAAAGATGTATGGACTGGAAAGAATATGGAAATGGACGTATTCCTGTCAATTCCATTCAAAAGGTTTCGCTATGCGCACCTTCAGGGATGGGGAGAACCCCTGCTTAATCCCTCTATCGGAGATATGATTGAGCTGGCATCGAAGTACTGCAGTGTTGGTTTGACCACCAACGGTCTGCTCATTGAAAAGCACATCGATACCCTGCTCAAAACAGACCTTGTTGCTGTTTCAGTTGGGGGTGGAAAGGCGTCAGTGCACGAAGATGTCAGGAAAAGCAGTCTTGAGAAGATCCTGAATGGGATAAAAACGCTATCGGAACAGCGAGTAAACAAAAGACCTAGAATCGTTATACCAACCCTTATGCTCAGAAACACCATCAAAAGCCTTCCCCAACTCATCGACCTCGCCCATCAGCACGGGGCAGATGAGGTCATAGCGAACAACTTTGATTACATCCCCACTCGTCATCATGCGAGGTTCAGGGTTTTCGGGACTAAGGCGAGTCCTGAAGTTGAGGAAGCAATCAGTGAGGCAGAAAAAAGGGCAGAAGAGCTTGGAATTGGTTTCACAGCCAGACCGAGAGTTATGGAAGAGGCTCTCGTCTGTGCGGAGAATCCCGTGAATAACTGTCTTGTGACGGTTGATGGTAAAATCGCCCCCTGTGTTTATCTGCATTTGCCAACTTCATCGGATTACATTTCGAGGTACTTTGAAGGCAGGGAGTTTCTGGTTCCGAAGGTGTACTTCGGTACGGTGCAGGATTTTGACAGAGTGTGGGGAAATCGAAACTACCGAACTTTCAGAAGGATGTTTGAAAGGAGGCTTTCCCTTCTGAGGCAGTTTTTCTCCTTCAGCCCCTCACCACTGCCTGACGTGTGCAAAACCTGCTACAAGGCATACTCAGTGTAAGCTGTACAGTGACAGGCTTTTGTTACTCACGGCAACCAGCCCATCCCCGAATTTCAGAGGCACACCGTCAACTTTGAGCCTTTCTTCAGTTTCACCATTCTCGGATAGAACAAGTATGGTATTCTTCGCACCGACGTACATCCTGTCCTCGCAGTGCAGACTCACTGCCGGGGCATCAAGGGTTTTTTCCCACAGGACTTCGCCATCCTTAGTTATACATCTCAGCAGATTTCCGGACGATAAAAGTACAAACTCCCTCCCAGCGCTGACATCCGGGTTGCTGGCATGGATTCTCCATATCTCCGTCACATTATTGTTCAGTTCAAATAATATCGCTTCATTCCTATTTAGCACGATCACACCATTTCCAAAAGCCACCAGTTTTTTCACCGGGATGCTGAAAGTCCATTTGGGCTCCCCTTTCCTGCTGAAAACGTACAGGTACCGATCAGTTCCAGCTATTATCCGGTCTTTGAGGAAAAGGAAGTCCTCCACCCTCCCGGCAACTCTTTTTTGAAATACTCTCTTCCTTTTGTGGGTGTAAACGTAAACGTACTCGTTCATGAATTCTGTACCGGCCGCCACAACGTCATTCCCGAGTTTTACGGCCGTTACATCTTCAGGTCTCCATCCCAGGCTTGCGGTCGTCGCAAACTGGTGTTCCCACAGCAGCTCTCCGTCGATTGTGTACAGGTAGAGCTTACCATCCATGAAGTTCGTTCCCACGGCTGCGAGTGATTGCCCAGCATCCAGTGCGGTTATGGCAACATCACCGTAGGGATCTCTGTAGAAGGTTGTGTGCATATCATGTCTCCATGAAAGCCCATCTAAATCGAAGCACAGGAGTCTGTTTCCTGAACTTACCAGAATGTGATCTTCAGCGATGGTTATACCGGATATTTCTCCTGTATTATACTTCCAGAGCCTGTACATGGTCTCAAAAGTTTAAAAAAGATTAAAAAATTTGGGGAAGTTCAGCCGCCCCAGCCTGCTGTTGACCAGTACCAGCCGAGCACGAAGATCGACATCAGGGCTCCGAGTATGACGTTCACTATTGCTCCTGAGGAGAATGCGATCCACGGATTCTTGCCCGTTGCAGCAAGCTCTCTGAATCTCGTTGTAAGACCAATGCTGAAGAACGTGAATATGAACGTCCATGTTCTCATTGTTTTTATCGGTGCGACGAGCAGAGGTTTCATCTGGCTTGTGTAGACATCCATCGGCACTCCGACTGTCAGGATGGTTATGAACAGAGATGCCACGAAGAAACCGAGGACGAACTTTGGAAATCTCCACCAGATCTCCATTGCTGACGGTTTCTGCCCGGTTTCCTCCACTTCCCACCTTGTTGTGGCAATGATCGCCATCACGAAGGCCCAGAGACCGATCCAGATATCTCTGCCTATAACCTTCATCAGTGTGAAGGTTCTGATGGCTATGTCATCAACATCAACGCCAAGAGACTTTGCATGAGCGATTGCCTGCGCAACGGTCTGTCCTGTTCCGAAAACAATGGCGTTTGGCGGTAAGTTGGCGAATATGCTGCCATACGCAGCAGCCGCAGCAAATCCTGCTGCATCTGCAAACTCAGACGTTCCGATCCACGCTCCCGCAACACCCGGATGGAGGACAAGAGCTCTGCTGATGAGCGGAAGTGCGAAGATCATGATTATGGCCCAGACGATGACCGTGGTGATACCCATTGCAGCATGCTCTTTTCTGGCCCTAACCGCAGCCGACATCGCAATTGATGCCGAAACACCACAGACAGCTCCTCCAGCTCCAAGTACCGATGCAAAGCGCCTGTCCATTCCCAGAACCTTCGTTCCTACGAGGTATATTGTCACGAATGTTGAAACCGCTATTACCGTCGCCTGTATGAAGGCCACTGGTCCGGCGTATATGATCAGGGTGAACGGCAGCGTCGCACCGAGCAGGACGATACCGGTCTTAATATAGTATTCCACTCTGAACCCCGCATCCATCCACCTCGGCAGTATGTTCATGTTGCCTATAACCAGACCCACGATCAGTGCGAACAGTGGCGCTTCCAGGTTGTAGTGGTGCGCTGTTTCGTTTGCTGAAAACACGGCTATCAATACAGAGAATATATACACGAAGATGAACGCAGGCACAAACTCGCTAGGTTTGAATCCCAGAATCGCACTGCTTATTGTGAACACCACCAGCCAGAAGATGAAGTTGGCGAAGTACCACCCTGCCTTTGCTGCAAAGTGCTGCCCCAGTATTGCATATCCCTCAGGTGTAAAGCTCCACTTGGGGGGATATACCGCCAGTGGTTTGAGTGTGCCTCCTGTGTAGTACAGTGCCGCCGCCAGTATGATTACGATGAAGGCCATCCACACTGCCCACCAGTCCTCTGTTTTCCAGAGAGTCTGCCATCCTCTTACCACTTCGACCCTGATCTCTTCCTCGAAACCGCATGCGGCGCATCTCCAGAGATCTTCGAGTTTTGCCATTGATTCTCCACATTTCGGACACTTTTTCTCATCACCCATTCTACCACCTCTCAACTACCTCGCTTCCAACCAACGAATCCCACATTCATAACTCGGATTTTAATAAATATTAGAATATCGTCAAAAAAAGCGTCAAATAGCGTCAGACCGCCCTCAACATCTCCTTTGCCTCATCTGTGACCTCCAGAGTCTTCAATCTTCCATCTTTAATAATTTTAATTAGCCCCTTATCTATAAGGTGTGTGATCCTTTTTTTGGCAGTATTTCTTGTTATGTTAAAATTGGACATCACATCCTTTATCGAGGGTCTGATCCCCATTCTGTTTTTGGAGTAGATGTATCTCAGCACATCGAAAATTTCGTTCGGCAGCTCAATGTCCTTGGCCTTGATTACAGCGCACTCCATCCTCAGAAGTTTCATTTCATTCTCACCTATCAAATCGCTGTCGGATACAACAACAAGAACACCCTTGTTCAGAACAAAGAAGACATCTTTCAGCTTTTGCAGAAGCTCGTATACTTCTTCAAAATTTCTTTTTAGCAAAAGGTAGTCGAGATCGAGCAGTACAGCGTTTTTCCAGCCGGGCATGTTGACTATCTCTCTGTAGATTTTCTCAGGATCCGGTTCAAGAGTTCTCTCTTTCCTTCTTTCTGCCAGCATGAGATGGTTGTCCTCATGAACACCAATCAGCTCAGGATATCTTCTGCTGATCACCTTTCCAGTGTACCCGCATTTTATCAGATCGTTTATCACATCAACGGCCAGATCGAAACTTTCGGCAAAGTAAACCCTGCCTTTTTCGACCTCATATTTGAGCATTCTTCTCTCTGCTTCTCTTTCGCTCTCCTTTTTAAGTGAAACATCTCGTGATATTACTGAGAAACCTGTGAGTTCTCTTTGCTCATCAAACAGCGGTGAGATCGTAACCTCAACATCAATAACTCTGCCATCTTTCCTGAGTCTGCGCGTTTCGAATCTCAAATCCTCCTCACCACTCCTCAATCTTCTGATTATGAACTCTGTTTCGCTTTTTATTTCGTCCGGAAGTAGTTCAGAAGAGTTCATTCCAATTGCCTCGCTTTTGGTCCATCCAAAAAGCTTCTCTGCAGTTCTGTTCCAGCTTGTGATCACACCGTCCATGTTTACTGAGTAAATTGCATCGTTGGAATTCTCAACAATATTGGCCAGATGCATGAGCTCTTTCTGAACCTCGAGAATTTCTCTGGTTCTTCTCTCCAGTTCTTCACAGGTATTTTTGAGATCAATTTCCGCCTTTTTCCTTCTGGTTATGTCTCTCATAATGGCCACGAACCCGACGAGCTCATTTGAGGAGTCGTAGATGCTTGTGAGGGTCTGATCCACGATGAGCGTGCTCCCGTCTTTTCTTATTCTCAGGGATTCTATGTCCTTTACGTGTCCCTCCAGAACGGCTTTCCTGAAGTTTCTCCTGCACTGCTCCCACTGCTCTCTCGGCAGCAGAAATGTTAGGGGTTTACCAATCGCCTCTTCAGCAGAGTATCCAAACATCATTTCTGCCCCTCTGTTCCATACCATTATCCTGCTGTCCGTGTCCAGAATCACAATGGCATCAACCGAATGCTCTAGAATTTCTCTGAAAAAGGCCAGTTCTCTTTCTATTCTCTTTCTGTGACTGATATTTCTGGCAAAACATCTGTATATACCGTTTGCCCTCTTTACAGTCACCTCAAAAGAATGGAGGGTGCCGTTGAGTCCCAGAAACTCAAACTCAAACTTATTTTCTTTTTCGAGCTTTTCGATTGGAAAGCTCTCAACAACGTCAGTTATCTTTCTTCCGGTGATTTCTTCATCCGAATAACCCATATAGTCTTTTACATTAGGACTTGTGTATGTGATCTCGTAATTTTCATTAAGCTCAAACAACCAGCCATCAATCTCCTCCACAACACTTCTAAATCTTTCTTCGCTCTCTTTGAGCGATTTTCTTTCCCGTTCAAGCTCTTCGACCATCCAGTTAAATGTTCTTGCCAGTTCTTCAAATTCGTCTCCCGTTTCGACCTTAACCCGGTCAAGCTCACCGGAGACAACCTTTCTGAATGCCTCATTCATCCTTTCGATCGGCTCGAGAATGCTGCCCGCCACGAACAGTGCTACTATTGCGATCACTATGGAAACATAGATGTAATGGGAAACGTCAATTCCACTTATTTCAACAACTGAAATTCCCAGTGCGAGGGATAAAGCGGAAATGAAAAGAAGCAGCAGTAAGAATTTACCGAACAGCCTCATACGACACCACTCCCCATTAGCAGTCCCAGTACCGCAACTCCAATACCCCACCCACCGTATGCGACGAGCAGAGGTCTGATTCCTACTCTCTGCACCCGTCTGAGGTTTACGGTATACCCGATGGCAGCAAGGGTTGTTGAGAAAACCACTGTTGCCACAGGCCTGAGAGTTTCGACAATCTCGCTGGGCAGGTAGGTTGTGGCAAAGAGGGCAACTCCCAGAAAGCTGACAACGTACCACGGGACATAAAACCGGCTTTCAGAGTACATTATTGACAGGATGAGTGCGACAAGGGCTATCATTGCAATTCTTATCCCCTTCACAGCCAGTGCCTCGTTCTCGACACCAAGAAACTGGGAGGAAATTTTGACAAGTCCGGTCTGGTGTAGCGTTGCTCCGGCGAGAACTGCATAATCTTCTGGGGTTATACCAGTAAAATGCGCAATCCCCGGATATATTATTGCTCCGGTTAGTCCAACAGCGGTTATGATCATAATTGCAGCCGAAAAATCTTCTTTTCTCGGTTTCAGTAGAGGGGAGATTATGGCTATTGCCGAAACACCACAGATACTGCTTCCACATGCAAGAAGGAGAGAAAACTGTTTGTTAATTCTGAGCAGCTTTGAAAGCCAGATAATTGAGATAAAAATTATTGATGCAACGAACAATGTTGCCACGACAACCTCCGGCTTGAATTCACCCAGATAGGGGATGTTGATATTAAGTCCGTAGAGCGTTATACCGACTGGCAGGAGAACCGCCAGAGATTTCTCGGCTGTCGACTTCTTTTTTTCATCATCCTGTATGTTTCCGGCTATTATTCCGAAAACAAGGGCGAGGAAAAGCGGCTCAAATGCCGGATCGTAGATGTTTATGATGTAAGCTACAACCCCACATGAAAATAGGAGCAAAATGATGAGTACATCAGTTTTGCTGACTGCCAGCTCTTTTGCAAGATCGGGCATTTTTATTGTGTCAAGCATCTAGCCAATAATCGAGGTTGACATATATAAATTTGTTTTGGGAGTATCTTTAAATACACTAACATTTAACCGAATTCGTGGACAGCGAAGAGTTAGAAGTCCTGAAAATGCTGGAAGAAAACAGCAGGATGAGCAACGAGGAAATAGCGGAAGTTCTGGCTTTGCCTGTTGAAAGGGTTGAGGAGATTGTGAGGAAGTTCGAGGATGAGAGAGTGGTGCTCAAATACAAGGCGATTGTTGACTGGGAAAAGGTTCAGGAGGATTTTGTTTATGCTTTAATAAACGTTAAGGTTTCTCTCACAAGAGAAAGAGGTTATGATGATATTGCCAAGAGAATAGCGAAGTTTCCCGAGGTTCATGCGGTGAGACTTGTGAGCGGTGAGTACGACTTTCAGGTTGTTGTCAGGGGAAAGAGTCTGAAAGATGTTGCGTTTTTTGTTGCAGAAAAGATTTCCACGATTCCTGAGGTTCGTGATACGTTCACACATTTTGTTCTGAGAACCTACAAAGAGGAGGGCGTAAATCTGTTTAGCGATGAGGAAGACAGGAGGCTTGCCTTTGTCCCGTAGAGTTGCGAAAAGGGTTGATGAGCTGAAACCGTCGGGAATACGGAGATTTTTCGACTTAGTTGTAGGAAGGGATGATATAATATCCCTTGGTGTGGGAGAACCCGATTTTCCTGTTTCATGGAGGATAAGGGAGGAGATGATCTACTCCTTGGAGAAGGGTTACACGTCCTACACTTCAAATCTCGGACTGCCTGAGTTGAGAGAGGGGATTGCCGAATACTACACAAGATTTGGTGTTAAAGCTCTTCCGGAACAGGTGCTGATAACTTCGGGTGTCAGCGAAGGTGTGGACCTTGCCATCAGGACTCTGATCGAGCCGGGAGACGTTGCCCTGATCCCCGAACCGTGTTACGTGAGTTACAAACCTCTGGTCGAGATCTGTGGAGGTGAGGCGGTAACGATTCCAACCATTCCTGAGTTCAAGCTCACGTACGAAATACTCATGGAATACGCCGATTCTAAGCCGAAAATTCTTATTCTCAACTACCCATCAAACCCGACGGGTGTCAGCTATACAAAGAAGGAGCTTGAAGAAATTGCAGATGCGGCAAATGAGTTGGATTTAATCATCCTGTCAGATGAAATCTATGCTGAGCTTACCTATACCGGAAAGCATGTGTCCCTTGCATCTCTCAACGGTATGGAGGATAGGGTTGTCATATTCAACGGTTTTTCAAAGGCTTTTGCAATGACCGGAATGAGGATCGGATACGTAATCGCACCACCTGACATATTTGCCGGAATGCTCAAGATACACCAGTATTGCATGCTATGCGCACCCATCACAGGTCAGATAGGGGCTGTTGAAGCTTTGAAAAGTCTCGATGAAGTGGATAGGGTGAGGGCGGAGTACATGAGAAGAAGAAATTTCGTTTACAAGAAACTCAGCGAAATTTTTGAGATTAAGAGACCGGATGGAACGTTTTATGCCTTTCCGAATATTTCTTCGACTGGAATGTCGAGTGAGGAGTTCGCTGAAGGCCTTCTGATGAAAAAGAACGTTGCTGTTGTACCCGGAAATGCGTTTGGAGAGTGTGGAGAGGGTTATGTAAGGCTGGCCTTTGCCGTTAAGTTCGACAAGCTGAAGGAGGCAATGGAGAGGATAAGGGAGTATGTTGATGAATATGGCAAGGGTAAAGGTTAAGCTGTTTGCCAACTTCAGAGAGGCTGCTGGAGTGAAGGAGATTGAGTTAGAGGGGGAGAGGGTAGAGGATGTACTGGACAGCCTTGTCGAGAGGTTTCCCCAACTCGGAGAAATGTTCTACGAGGGTGGAACGCTGAGGGATTATGTTCACATCATGGTAAATGGCAGGAACGTGAGAGGGGATCTCGGTTACTCACTGAATGATGGAGATGTTGTGGCAATCTTTCCGCCTGTGAGTGGGGGTTAGGATAAATTTTTTATTGTAATGACAACAATTATTATCGAATGGACAGCAAAGCAGTCTCTCCGCTGATCGGATTCGTTTTGCTTCTGGCGATTATTATGGGATTAATTGGTGTTATGCAGGCCCAGTTGGTTCCTGCATGGAACAGGGCTGTTGAGGCAAAACATATGGATGAATTGAGCTATGAAATCGCAGATTTAAGTGAAAGCATCTCCATAGCTGCTTCAACCGGGAACCCTGCGAAGGTTGTAGTGGATGCAGGAGTGAGATATCCAAATTATTACGTTTTGCTCTCCCCATCAAAGGGGTCCGGTACTGTGAGCAGCAAGGTTCTGAGTGTTAATATATCCGGTATTGGGAATTACACAACCTCTGCCATTGTTTTCAGGCCCAACTATTTTTACTCCCCTTCTCCAGAATTAGTATACGAGCATTCGGCGGTTTTCAAGATTGAGAGTTCCAGTTTTGTTGTGGACTCAGGTCAGAGCTCTTTTTCGAGAGATCGAATTGTAATATATCTGGTAAATGCCACCTTTCAGTCTTTTGCCACAACCGGTAATGTTAACCTCGTGGTTTATCCGATTTCGTACGGAGGAGTGCAGAGATATTCGGGTACGATAACGTTTGAGTGTTACAGCGAGAGGACGGCTGAATGGTGGAATTCGACTCTTGCTTCAATTTACGGTAGCAGCAATGTGTCAAGAACGGGCAATACTGTTGAGGTTAGGACCAGCAATGTGAGACTTTCGATAGTTTACCTTGAAGCTTATGCTACAGCTTCCGGGGAGGTAGAGGTGAATGAGAAGCCTCAACCTGCGAAAGTGCTGAAGCTGTCAGCCCCCTCTTATGTTGTCTATCAGGGAGTTACTGTTCCTCTCGGTGTCAGGGTTGTGGATGAATACTGGAACCCAGTTGAGGGTGCTGAAGTTACGGTGAGTGTTGATGGCAATATTGCTTTAAGGGCGAACACAAACGAGAGAGGGGAGCTGTGGTACTACTACCAGGCCTTTGAGGCCGGAACCCACACCATAGTGTTCTCCACAGGTGTCGGCAGCGTTACCTATACAGTTGAGGTGCTGGAAAAACCTACTTCGACCGGAATTTTCTCTGTAACTTGGGATGTGGGAGACAACTATACCCTGGATGCGTCGATTGAGGGGGTTAAGGAGTTCAGAGTGAGGGTGACATATTCCGGAACAGCAATAAGTAACGTTAACGTTGACATTGCAGCCGATAATACAAGCGTCATATCATTTATGCCGGATAGTGGTTTAACAGATTCCAATGGAGAACTGGCAGTTACAGTTATACCTCTGAAAAATGGAACTGTAAACCTAATAGCGTCAGCAGGTGGTAGTGTTGCAGTTCTCAAAATAACTGTCATAAATGCAGGTGCAGGCGTATGTCCTGCGGGGTGGATGTACTACAGAGATATCCAGATTCAGAATAACGTCAACAGAGATCTGTATAACTTTCAGGTTCTGATAACTCTCAACTCACAAAATCTGAATTACACACAGAGTGATTGCTCGGACATAGTTTTCTACAACGGCAGTCAGAGGCTTGACAGGTGGATTGTGGAGGGGACGTGTGGAACATCGAATCTGAAAATCTGGGTCAAGGTTCCTTACATCCCAAGTAATGGGGTAACCACCATCAGAATGTATTACGGCAGCCCGTTCTCCGTTCCGAACAGCATAAATACATTTGATGTTGTTGGCGAGGCGGGTGTTGTGTCGGTAGGCGGTGTGGAAAAAACTGTGAACCTGCAGAACGTCTACTCTGATCCGGTTGTGTTTGCCGTTCCGAAACTTGATCCGGGTGAGTACAGAAGTGGAACCACAGCGGCTCAGCATCACCTCATCACGTCCGTTTCTCAGGACTCTTTCACCATCAAGCAGGTGGAGTCACCTAGTGGGGATGGTACGATAACAGAGACGGACGTCTCCTATATTGTTCTTGAGAAGGGGGTCTACTACATCGGGTACGATTTGCTTGCAGAGGTAGGGAGCATGAACGGGAAGGGAACGTACACCACGGTCAGTCTGAACGCTCCCTTTAGTGGATCTCCAGCCGTGCTGGCAGATTTGCAGGGACCAGCAAAGCGAGGCAATACTCAGTATGAGGATGTTTATGCGAGGGTTAAAGGAGTTAGTTCGACAGGTTTCCAGGTCCAGATTGAGATGGATGACAACAGCTATCCTCCGAGCAGTCTTAGAGGTACTATTGCCTATGCCGCCATAGGGCAGGGTTATGATTCGCTTAACAGTCTTGAGGCCAGACAGACGTCAGATTCGATCACGGATAAGTTCTCTCAGATATTTTTCACACGCAGCTATTCAACAATTCCCTCTGTCGTAGCTCAGTTGGTAAGTGAAGATGGGTGGAACTCCGCGTACGCTGTAACGCGCAATGTGAATTCGAATGGATTTGAGGTCGCCGTTGAGGAACCGGCAGGCTGGGATGGACCTCATACTACAGAAAAAATTGCGTGGGTTGCAGCTCACCAGGACCTCATATATGGCAGGAAATACGTTGAAATTATGCCAACGGTGTCGGTAGGAGCGGAGAACTCATGCTGAACGATAAAGGAGTTGCACCATTGATAGCTTTCATTCTCCTTTTCGGTATAATTGTAGGTTATATCGCTCTGCTGCAGTCAAGTTTCGTGCCTGAGTGGAACAGGGAGGTGGAGATTAAACACTCACAAAGGATTGTGGATGAACTCAGGACCCTTGAGGTAATGTTGAGCAATTGCGAATCGGGGAAGGTTGTTGTGGATACGGGTGTTGTGTATCCGCAACGCCCTCTGCTGGTCAATCCGCCATCCGCCTTTACAACGGTTGAGGCCTACGAGTTAAATGTGACCATCAATGGAAAGTCGTATCCATCCATGGGTATTGCATTCAAGACAGGCTACCATTATCTATCATCAACTATTTTTTATTTGGAACATGCAGCTCTTCTAAAACTTCAGAACTCGCATGTGGTAGATTATGGTGGTATTTCATGGACGAAAGATAAAATAGAGATTTTGCTGCTAAACACAACCTTCAAATCCTTTTCTTCCAACAAACCGGTAACATTAGTCATCGATCCGATCTCGTATGGAGGTGAGAAGTTCTATCGCACGCTCAATCTGACCTTCGAATCTGCAAATGAAGAAACGGCATCTTGGTGGGAGGAAAAGCTGAAAAGTGAAGGGTTGAATGTAACGAGAGAAGGAAGAATTCTGAAAGTAAATGAAACCAACGTCACGGTCTCATTACTTTACGTCGGACTGTCCACCAGGACACCCAGCTTCCAACCACTTTTTCCATGCAGCATAGTCAATGTAACTGAAAGAGACCTCGAAGTCACTCAGGGTGATACTCTAACGCTCACGTCCAGAGTGGTGGACAGATTGGGAAATCCCGTTAGAAAATATCCGGTAGAGATTACGTTTCAGCCTGCAACGGCCGAAAATCCAAATCGGGAGGTATATACTGACAAAAATGGAGTTGTTTGGACGTACTTCAATGCCGTGGCCAGCGGACTAAACATCGTGCGCTTTTCAGGATGTGGCAACTCCACAGAATTTACAATAAACGTAAACCCTGCAACCGGTCAAACCTGTAATTTTGAACTGCAGTGGCTGGATGGTAGTAGCTACACGTGGAATACCAAGAAAAATGAGAGCAGAATTTTTGAGGTTGAGTTGAAATACAATGGAAATGCGGTGGAAAACGCCCTGCTCACGTTAAGTGTGGATAACCAGAGCGTCGTCAAAGTTTCTGGGTCAAATCCAGAAACAGACCAAAATGGGCGTGCCTGGATAAATCTTACTGCCACCGATTCCGGAAATGCGAAACTTCTGGCATATTACGGCGGATGCTCCGCAATTCTCAATCTTGTTGTGAACATTTCAACAAAATATCCAGTTGCTGCATTTACGTACAGTCCTTCGTATCCGTCTGTCGGTGAAACCATAACTTTCGATGCTTCATCGAGCTATGACCCTGATGGCAGCATAGTGAGCTATGAATGGGACCTTGATGGGGATGGCAGCTATGGTGACGCTGTTGGACAAACTGTGACCTACACCTTTTCAACTTGGGGCAGTCATACGGTTGGTTTGAGGGTTACGGATAACGACGGACTTACGAATACAACAAGGGTGATCGTTTACGTTGGGGATCTGGTTTACAATAACGATGCAATTGCCGATGATGGGCCCGACAGTCCAGTGTTCTATGATGCTGACGGAGGGGTGATATTCAGCGTAACAAACCGCTACCCGACAGAGGTCGTTATCGACAAAATCACAATAGATACGTCCTTTTCCTTCATAGACTACTTGGACGATTCGCTGGATTACGGAGCAAATAACAAGCCTAAGTATGCGGAAATATACGTTGATGCCACCATACCCAGCTATGTGGACTATTACGGCGGCGTGAGCATACCTGCAACTGTTGACCTCGGTGTTGACGGTAACGAGAACAGCGGAACCAATGCGGTAGTCGGTAGAAACTCCACTGCTACCTTCTACTTGTATGAGTTCTATTATTTTGGAGGCCTCTTCAATGCGAATATGCATGGTGAGGTGCTTAGTGTGACGGTTCAGTATGTTGTAGGGACCGAAACTAAAACGAAAACGTTTACGTTTACAGTCAGTTAACTGTCGACATAAAAGACAAGCGCCTTCAGTCTGAACCTAACAGGTTGAAAAGCTGTTTAGTGCGACAACAGCAGCCCCAAACCAAATCCGACTATGGCTCCGAAGTTCACAAATGGCAAACCGGGATGCGCACCACCCCTCTTCTCTACTATATAGAGCAGCAGCATGAGGCCGATAAAACCGCCAAGGAGTGAGAAAAGAGCTGTTAACTTTATAAACCCCAGTTCGGGAGAGTTCGAGAAAGCTTGGGCAGAAACCACCAGGATGTTCGGCATGACAACGTCTCCCACACCCATGTAGGCGTTACCATCCTTTTTTGGGATGATGAAGAGCATTGGAGCGTTTATAGCTGTGACAGACTCGGCAAGACTTATCATGTGTTTGGTTCTGTAGACCGAGATTATGTCATATACTGCGAGAACCGTAAGCAAAAGAATGACAGGTAGAGGTTCAAGGCTTATTCCGAAGATCGCAGTTATTCCGGCTGCGAGCATCAGAGCTGCCGCGTTTATCAGCAACCAGTGTGGCTTCTTTGCAAGAAAGACGACAATAGCAATTGAAATTAAAATGGAGAAGATTCCAACAAAGGGGGACAGAACATAGAAGATTGATATAAACGTGAGGAAGTATATCACGGCCTTTAAAATTACCGAGTACCGTACAGCGAGAAGTATGAATGCTGTAAAGGCTATTATGAGTCCGAAGTAGAGCATGGAGTTGGACACGTCTGATGGATTCTCAAAAACAACCATCCCTGCTTCTTCATACTTCGGCGTTGCGGCAAGTGCCAGTAGAGCGGATAGGATGAATATGACTCCGAAAAAATATCTCAACCTATCACCCTGAGCTTAATCGGCTGCCCTTTTGCGAGGGCAAGCCTTAAGCTCTTTCCACCCTCCTTATCTTTCCTTATCCTTATCCATCCCTTTCTGCTCACAAGAGCCGTGAAAAGGTACTCCTCTCCTGCATAGACGTCGACGGTTTTCCCCTCCAGTCCCTTCGCCTGGATCACATAGTGTTTCCCGGTCTCCTCAACCTCCGCATCAAACTCGCCACTCATTTCCTTTGGAACGACATCAATGGAAAGCTGCAGTTCCTCCTCAATTGTCTTGATTCTTTTCCCCTTTCTTCCAATAAGGGTGGATATAGCTCTTTCAGGCACCTTAACCACCGCTTTTCTGCCGGCAAGCTCCACCTCAAAGTCGTCGATGTATCGGCCTATCTTCTCTTCAAGAGCGGCTTTGAGCTTCTCATCTGACTCAATGGGCATCACCACAATCTGCTCCCCGTAGGTGTAAATTTCAAACTCGAGTTTTTTGGTTTCGAAGTCCCTGACTTCTATAACCGGTCTCGCCAAATCCGCCTCCAACATGCCCGTCGGAACCTTTACGGTGAAGCTCAGCTCGTAAACCTTGACGATCTTTCCGGCTTCGATGAAAACAACCGTATCAACAACCTGTGGGATCATCCCCAGCTCGACCCTGCCGATCATCCTCTGTATGGCGTCAACGGCCCTCGTTGCATGTGTTACCCCAATCATTCCCACACCAGCAAGCCTCATATCGGAAAATACCTGAAAGTCGGAGGTCCTCCTCAACTCGTCATAAATCGTGTAATCAGGCCTTACAAGAAGCAGAATATCGGATGTGAGTGACATGTCTCCTTCAAGCGGGGCATACTGTGTGATTTCATCACTCACCATCAAATCCCTCGGGCTCTCCATCGTCTTGACCACATAGCCGTTTTTAAGAAGGTAGTTCGCAACGCTCGCAGCGAAAGTGGATTTTCCGGCTCCGGGTGGGCCGGCGATGAGTATCCCCCTCTGCCTCTCCACGATCCTCCTCTTCAGTTCCTCACTAACTCCGTACTCGTCAATTGAAACTTGGGCTATCGGCCTTACAGCCGTTATCTCCATCCTGTCGGCGAACGGCCTTTCGGCGATTGCAATTCTCAGTTCCCTAAGCTGGACAACCGTTGCTCCCCTTCTTTCAATCTCAATGCTGCTGTCCTCATCCTGTCTTGCAGCCTCAAGTATCTCGCTGGCTATCTCGTTCAGTTCTTCGTAGCTCATCGGCCTGTCACCAAGCTTCACGAGTTTAAGGTCACCAATTTTTCCTCGCTTTGCGTAGGGCGGCACCCCCTCCCTCAGATGGACGCTTGCGGTGTCTGGTGTGAAAAAGGACATGATTTTTGTTTCTTCCGGCTTTATAACTTTCGGTCTGACGTAAATTGTGTTTATTCCCTTTGCCCTTGCAACCAGATGCTGAACCCTATCCGATGTGATCAGAACAGCGTCAAATTCAGCGGCAACCTCTCTTATGAGGTTGTCAATTTCGCCTCCTTTTGCAAGACGGATGTGTTCGAGCTTTGGTCTCTCACCGGCAAATATGACCTCAAAACCCCTGTCTTGAGCGAACTTTACTATCTTTTCCACCTCGCTCAGTCCCTGAAAGCCGGTCATCTTTCCAAAATTGGCCTGTGCTTCTAGTTCGGCGATTACGGCCTCAGGGATTATTATCGTTCCCTTAATCTCACCACTTTCCAGCATTCTGGATATCCTACCCGAAATCACAACACTTGTATCAACAGCGTACTTCATGATCCAACCTCCTGTAAAAGCATGAGTAGTTTCCCGTATGACAGGCATTACCTCTCTGCTCAACCAGGTAGAGCAGAGCATCACAATCACAATCGTATCTAACTTCAACAACCTTCTGAACGTTTCCGGAACTCTCACCCTTTTTCCACAGCTTTTTCCTGCTCCTGCTCCAGTAGTGAGCGTATCCGGTTTTCAGGGTTAATTCAACAGCCTCTCTGTTGGCGTAGGCCAGCATGAGGACCTCTTTTGTTTTTACATCTTGAGTGATGACAGGGATCAGACCTCTCTCATCGAATTTCAGTTCCATACCCCAGTTTCTGTGGAATTGTAAAAATAGTTTTTTAAAAAATTGGGTTGAAGCCTCCGGGATAGCTGCTGCAGAAAGTGAAAAATAGCGAGAATGCTTTCAGGTACTCGAGGTTCAGTCCCAGCAGCCGCATAATACATGAAAGATACCGGAGACTATCTGGTATTTTTGCATCAATTGAGTTTTTTCCAACCGTTCCACAGCCGACCTCTATCGCTCATTTTTTAAAGTTGAACGTGCAAGAATCTCTCATGATTGCTGACGTTTACATCGAACTCAAAGAGGGTGTTGCTGATCCCGAAGGTGAGGCGACGCTTAAAGCGCTGAGATTGCTTGGATTTAAGAGAGTTAAAAAGGTGTCAACTGTTAAGGTTTTTCGTCTGGATATAGAGGCAAGAAGCAAAGATGATGCGGAGAGAGAGATAGCAGAGATGTGCGAAAAGCTGCTTGCAAATCCGGTTATTCAAAGGTACAGAATTGAGTGGAGAGAGTGAGACCATGTACAAAAGGGTTGATGTCCCATTCGAGCTTTACGAGATCCAGATTCTGGAAGCGAGTGACGGGCAGCTTGAAAAGATAAGTGAAGAACTTGGACTGGCATTAAACGTAGACGAAATGAAGAGGATTAAAGAGTACTTCCGAAAGAAGGGGCGAAATCCATACGACATCGAACTTCAGAGCCTCGCCCAGGCGTGGAGCGAGCACTGCTGCTACAAAAGCTCGAAGTACTACCTCAGACAGTACCTGCTTGACGCTTCCAAGGCGGACTACGTAATCTCAGCCATAGAGGAGGATGCGGGAGTTGTTGAGTTTGATGACGAGTATGCCTACGTTACAGCTTTCGAAAGCCACAATCATCCCTCAGCCATCGAGCCCTACGGTGGGGCTGCAACCGGAGTTGGTGGAATTTTGAGAGACGTTCTTTGCATGGGCGCTCAACCAGTGGCGTTGATCGATCCACTATTTTTCGGTAACCTTGATGTGTCCCATGATAAACTTCCAAAAGGAGTCAAGCATCCGCAGTATCTGCTGGCGGGTGTTGTGGCGGGCATAAGAGACTACGGCAACAGGGTTGGCATCCCCACAGTTGCGGGGATGGTATTTTTCGATGACTCCTATCTCACGAACTGCCTTGTTAACGTTGGATGCGTTGGAATAGTGAGAAAGGACAGAATCATACACAGCAGGGCAGGTGGAGTGGGTGATATTTTCGTCCTTGTGGGGGGGAAGACGGGGAGAGATGGCATTCATGGCGTAACCTTTGCCTCTGCGGAGCTTGATGAAAAGAGCGAGGAAGAGGCGAGAGGTGCTGTACAGCTCGGAAATCCGATCATGAAGGAGCCCCTCATTCACGCCTGCCTTGAGGTCGTCGAAAAGGGGTTGCTGACCGGAATGAAGGATCTGGGTGGAGGTGGGTTGAGCTGCGTAATCGGGGAGATGGCTCTTGCCGCTGGCTACGGGGCTGAGGTTTACCTGGACAAGGTTCCGCTGAAGGAGGAGGGTATGGCTCCCTGGGAGATCTGGATTTCAGAGAGTCAGGAGAGGATGATGCTAACGGTAAGGCCGGAGCACATTGACGAGGTTCTTTACATCTTCCAGAAGTGGGATGTACCGGCAACAGTCGTTGGCAGGGTGATTGGGGAGAAGGTCACCAGGATCTTTTACATGGGATACAAAATCTACGAGATGGATACCGAGTTTGTTACTGCAGGACCGGAATACTGCCGCCCGTACACTTCAAAAAAGCCCGAAAAGGAGCTTCACGAAGAAATTGAACCTCCGGTGGATTATGTTAAGACCTTCTTGAAGATGCTCTCCCATCCAAACGTGGCGTTCAAAGAGTGGATCGTTAGACAGTACGACCATGAGGTGAGGGCATCTACCGTTCTTAAACCATTGCAGGGCAGAATGAACTTTGAGACTCACGGAGATGCTGCCGTGATAAAGCCGACAAGATCCTGGAAGGGGCTGGCGATAACCGCTGACGTCAATCCCTGGATGTGCAAAGTGGACCCCTACTGGGGTGCCGCAAGCTCCTTCGATGAGATGGTGAGAAATCTTGTTGCCGTCAACGCCGTTCCTCATTCCTTCAACGACTGTCTGAACTTCGGTAATCCAGAAAAGCCTGAAAGAATGGGGGAGTTTGTTGAGTGTGTCAGGGCCATTGGGTGGATGGCCAGGGGGACGGCAATTCCATGCGTTAGCGGGAATGTCAGCTTTTACAACGAGACACCTTACGGTGCTGTCGCACCCACTCCGTCACTTCTTGGCATCGGACTGGTGGAGGACACCAGAAAGACCGTAACGAGCGATTTCAAGGGAAATGGTGCGGTAATTCTTGTTGGAGAGACAGAAAAGGAGTTTGGCGGAAGCCTTTATTCTGTCGTGATGGGTCAGAAATGTCACAGGGTTCCCAGAACTTCTCCCGAAAGGCTGAGGGCTTACACTGATGCGATGCTTGAGTCATTCAGAAGATTTAGGGTTACGGCCTGCCATGATGTCGGCATGGGTGGTCTGGCAGTCTGCATAGCGGAGATGTGCTTTGGGAGGGGGATTGGCTTTGAGGCGGTCAGAAACCTGAGCTTCATAGAGCTGTTCTCGGAATCCAACACGAGGTGGATTTCCGAGGTGGATAAAGAAGAGGCAGAAGAGTACGTCGAGTTCTTCAGGTCTAAAGGGTTAAAGGCTGAGCTGATTGGTTACAGCGAGGGCTCTGCAATAAACTGCGGCACATTCAGCGTTGATCTGGAGAAGGCGGAAAATGCCTGGAGAACGGGGTTCTCAAGGTATCTGGTGTAGAACGAATTTAAATTTTTACGGGTTCTGCGAGCTGTGAACGAGTCCGCTCAGAATTCTCATAACCGTTTCGCCCTCCTCTTTCGATGAGGCAGTGGTGATGACATGAACCTGCTGAACTGAGGATCCGTCGATCAGCAGGGCCCTGAGATTGCCCTTATCATCGCTCCTGGTTAGCTTTAATTTCACACCTCCCCCTGCAGAGGTGGCGTTCCCCTCAATAACTCCCGGTACTATCTTTTTCACGTAAGGTGACTTGGCGAGTGAAAGTATAAGGTTTAACCCCTCCCGTCCTCCAATAATCGTGGAATGGCTGCCGTGAATTTTATCCTCCGGTGCCGTGTCTACAGTTTTAAGTCTGATCTTTGTTCTGAGAGTTTTTTCAAGCCTCGAGAAGAATTCCTTTTCATCACTGAACGTGTCGGTTGTTGATATGGAGAATGGATAGAGAAAGGGTCTGAGGAACTCGAGCGCCTCGTCTATAAGTTCTACCTCACTTCCGGAGATGTAGATGTCCTCAACCCTCCTGTCGTAGATTTTTTCGGCGATAACCTCGTATAAATTCCTTAAAGATACATCATCATCGTATCTTCTGAAACTCATCGTCTCGTTTCCGTACTTTCCCACAAGCAGGACTGTTGCCCTCAACCTGGAAACGTGAATTCCACAGCCCAAAGCATTTCTTTTTCCGCAAAACAGACAAAATTGGGTAGGGGAGCGCAGCTCCGCTCCGCAGTCACACCTCAGTCGTTGAAACATATCATGTGGCCCATCTTGTCCTTTTTTGCCTTCAGGTAGGGCAGGTTCACATCACAGGGTTCGATCTCAATGGGCTCTCTCACAACATCGAATCCGTATTTTCTGAGCTCCTCGATTTTCAAGGGGTTGTTGGTCAGAAGTCTGATGTTTTTGACCCCTAGATCCATCAAAATTTGGGCAGCAACGCCGTAGCTCCTCAAATCCGGTGGAAATCCAAGTTCTATGTTTGCATCGACGGTGTCTATTCCATCCTCCTGAAGTTTGTAGGCCATGAGCTTGTTTATCAGGCCTATTCCTCTTCCCTCATGCCCTCTCATGTATATGGCCACACCTTTATCCTCTCTGTCTATCATCTTAAGTGCATTCTCAAGCTGATCTCCGCAATCGCATCGTAGGGAGTGAAATACATCGCCTGTCAGACACTCGGAGTGGATTCTTACCAGAACGTTGCCCTCACTCACGTCTCCTCGCACAAGGGCCACTATTTCTCCAAGAGGGGTCTTGTATCCTACAGCCTTGAATATCCCGTAAAACTTTGTTGGTAACGTGGCTTCCACAACCCTCTCTACGATTTTCTCGGATCTTATCCTGAACTCGATCATGTCCTTAATCCTGAAAACCGGGATGTTGTTCTTCTCGGCAAACTTAAGGGCGTACTCCTCGCTCGCAACCCCACCTTCAGCCGTCATGAGGGGGGCGTAAACGGCGGAAGGTCTGAATCCGGCCATTCTTGCGAGGTCCACACAGGCTTCAGCCATTCCCGGCCTCTCGAGCACACCCATTTCTTTAGTTTCCTCGACAAAAATCCTGCCCGGATACTGAATTTCCCTGATCTTCCCGCTGACAAGGTCTCTGATAAACCCGGCCCTATCCTCAGCCGATATCTTGTCGAGCTTCGGGTCTATGGGAATGAGATTTCCATTCTGAAATCTGAATCTGTTGAGGCCGAGAGATAGAATTTTGCCCCACGGGAGGGCTAAACGAATCTCATCGCAGTTTTTCATCATGAAATTGATTAACTCTCCGGTAATCACTTCGGCAGGAATGCAAATAGCGCTTTTACGGTCAAGAATCATTACCGGCTTTCCGGCCTTTACATGTGCGGCAATTTCTTCCATAGGCTTCTTGGTTGAGAAAGGCATATAAATTTTGATTCAATCCTCCCTAACACCCTTTGGTTTCGTTCTGTCATCTTCTTTCCTTTCAAATCTCTTCTCTTCCAGCAGTTCCTTGTACTCACCCTCTGTCATTTCAAGCACAAAGCTTCCGATATATCCGCAGTTTTTGCAGTAATACTTGCCGGTGTATCCGCCGGTGTCCAGCTCCACATCCTTTGACTTGCAAACCGGGCAAACAAGAATCCTCTTCATATTACAACTACACTTAGGGGAATATAGATTTAGCGATCAAACTTTTAACCAACAGAGCCGTGTGTCAGATCAGGCAAACCTTATCGTCTCCAGATTAAGAGGTGCTCTGGTTTCAATTCTGTACGTCTTGTAAATGCTCGATGCGAGGTCTATGCACTTTGACTCATCTCCGTGCACTGTTGCGACCTTTTCTGGCTTTGATTGCAGGTACCTTATGTATCTGATAAGCTGGTTTCTGTCAGAGTGTCCTGAAAATCCATCCACGGTCTCGACCTCCATTTTAACTTCCACGACTTCTCTTCTTCCGTTGACCGGGAATGGAACCTCCTTCCAACCCTTCTGAACTTTTCTTCCCAGAGTTCCCTCCGCCTGATAACCCACAAAGACTATTGTATTCCTCTCATCCCCTGCCAGATGGCGGAAGTACTCCATCACCGGTCCGCCATTGAGCATACCGGAGGTGGCTATCACAACGCACGGAGATGGGTCGGTTATTACCTCTTCTCTCTTCGACGATGAGTCAACTCTGACGAAATTCTCGCTTATGAACGGGTTTATGCCGTGGTAGAAAATCAGATCCCTCAGGTGGGAATTCAGGTACTCAGGATATGCCGTATGAATTGCTGTCGCCTCGTATATCATACCGTCCAGGTATACATGGACCTCTCGCAGCTTCCCCTCTCTCATCGCCTCCTCCAGAACGATCATGACCTCCTGACTTCTTCCAACGGCAAACGTTGGAATGAGAACTTTCCCACCCCTGTCCAGGGTTCTGTTTATCACCTCGATGAGCTTTTCCTCCGCATCCCTCCTTGACGGCTGAACATCGTTCGAGCCTCCGTAGGTGGCCTCCATAATAAGGGCTTCAAGTCTCGGAAAGTTCGTGGCTGCTCTGTCGAAAAGTCTCGTCTTCTCGAATTTAAAATCACCCGTAAATGCTATGTTGTAGTGCCCCTCACCAATGTGAAAGTGGGCTATCGCAGAGCCCAGGATGTGTCCAGCGTTGTAGAATGTTAGCCGTATATCGGGGCTTATGTCCGTAACAACGCCGTAGTCGAGGGTTATTGTATGCTTCAAAGCCTCTCTGATGAGGTTGGAATTGTAAGGTACAGTCCCTCCCTCCCTCGCAGCGACCTCCAGGAAGTCAAGCTGGAGCAGCACCATGAGGTCTCTGGTGGGCGGGGTGAGGTAAATCGGACCCCTGTATCCGTACTTGTAGAGCAAAGGTATGAGTCCGCAATGGTCAAGATGGGCATGAGTTATCACAACCGCATCCAGAGCATCGAGCGGCTGGACTTCGGGAACGTAGAGATAGGGAGTACTGGATAAATTGCTGACATTCACACCGCAATCGATAAGAATCCTGCTCTCAGGAGTCTGCAGAAGATAGCAGCTCCTTCCGACCTCTCTGCTCCCACCCAGGAATGTCACTCTTACCCACTTGTCCTCCATGAGTATTCCGCGGTGTATCCTCTCTCCGATTCTTCTCAGAGTCTCGGCTCTCTCCTCTCTTACGCTGAGGAGATAGTTCCGTATGTTTTCTATTATCTTTGACTTAATTGGCGGGGTTCTGACGACTCTGGGACTCCATCCCACTGCCTTCATTATCTCTCTGAAGGTGGAGCCCTGCTTTCCAATTACAACTCCGGGTTTCTCAGCCTCAATAATTACCTCTCCATTCTCCTCATCAAAAAAGATGTTTGATATTCTGGCATCTTCGGGTACAATTCGCATTATTACCTCTTTTGCCTCCTCAGGAGGTTTCAGGGACTTGGGATCGGCCCTGATAATTATCCTCTTTCTCAAATCTTTGGCGAGCTTCTTGACTATGTCTACTTCTGCCAGTTCCTGAGGGTTCTCGACGTAGATAACCAGTTGAGGACCCTCAAACTCTATTGACTTTACCCTTACGCTTCTCGGGAGATACTCCTTTACCTTTTCTCTAATCTCGTCCAGATACTTCGACATTCTACTTCCTGAACTTTGCCAAGATTTCCTCTACTTCTTCTGGGGTAAGCTGGTAGTACTCAGACTCGGTAATTTTTACAACGTCAATTCCGTCTCCTGATGCAGAATCTCTCCTCATTGCTGAGTATATTGCCCTTATGGCGAGTTCCAGTGCATCATCCACACTCATTTCGGGTGTGAATCTGTCTTCCAGCACTCCGTATGCTGTGAGGCTTCCGCTCCCCGTTGCTACGATGTCCTTCTCTTCGATTGCACCGCCAATTGGATCAATTGAGTAAATTCCCATCCCCTCGGAATCCAGTCCGCCGATGAGGAGCTGTACAAGGTAGGGGAAGTAGCGGTAGGAGTTGAGCAGATTGGAGGTGAGGGTGGCAACTGCCCTTATAGTTGGCTTTCTTTCTCTTCTGATTTCATAGAGGTTGGTTTCAATCTTGATGATCCTTGCGAGGAACTGTGCATCTCCCACACTTCCCGCTGTGGTCATTGCCATCCTGTCTGCTATCTGGTATATTTTCTTGGCCCTTCTGCTGGCAATGAAGTTTCCCATTGTGGCTCTTTTTTCGGTGGCCATCACTACTCCGTCCTTACAAACCAGACCTATTGTTGTGGTTCCCTTATATATCTTCTCTTCTATCATGCTCATCACTTTCTTTTCGAGTTTTTTAAAACAGCCCTAAGGCAAGAGAATCTAGGAAAAAAGATTTTTAAATGTTTCGTTCTTTTGAATTTATGTTCGAAGAAGCGATAAAAGTTGGAAAGCTTCTCGCATCAGCAAAACTCATTGATGGTGCAAGTGGCAATATGAGTTTTAAAATTGGAGATACGATTTACATTACAAGGACTGGGGCAAATCTCGACGAACTGAAGAATGAACACTTTGTCAAGCTCAAGCCTGGCGAATTTACAAGGGAAGCCTCTGTTGACCAGCTAATTCATGTGAAAATTTACGAAAAGACTGACTACAGTGCAGTGCTTCACTGTCACGGAATTTTCAATGTTGTTATAGGAGGGAGGATGAGCAGAATAGAACCCGTGGATCTCGAAGGAAAGCTGTACTTTGGAGAGATAAGGGTTTTGGAAGGTCAGTTTGGGTCTCCTGAACTGGCCGAGCAGATTTCGGATGAGGTAAAGGAAAGGGGGGTGGCAGTTGTCAGAAATCATGGTATGTATGCCGCAGGAAAGAACCTGAGAGATGCGTACAACAAGGCGAGCTATCTCGAACATTCATGCGAAATAATTTACAGATCCAGACTACTGGACTTTCTGCACGAGCCTTAACATGGCGAAGGCTGGAAAAAGATTTGAATACTCTCCGTAAAGCTCTGACAGCAGCCTGCACTCCACGCCCATTTCGTCGCAAGCATCTTTAATTAAAAACTCCCCTATCCCGCACGCAAGAACCACATCAATTCTTCCGATTTTATCCCCGAGCACTTTTTTAAGCCTGTTTTTCATGGATTCTTTTGCCATAAAGGCCAGCTCTTTTACTTTTTCTTCACCAATCTCTTCGAGATCACAGCAGATGGTTCTTGCAAGCCTTCTCATGCACGAAACAACGTCTCTGTCTTTTCCATCGGGAGTCTCGCAAGTGTAGACATCCTCCCCTATATCGCCGGTGATTCTGAAGACGTCAGCAGTTATTGAGAAAAACTCAGGGCAGAGAGGCGTACCCTTAAACTCCTGGAGGACGTAAAAAACCGGTGTTCGCAAAATTCCAAAGTAAATCATCTCTCCCCTTGTCAGTCTCTCAAAATCCGTTTTTGAAGCATTTATTTTATCGGTAACAGGAATGATATCTGTTGTTGTGGAACCCATGTCCACAAAGAGGAAGTTCCTGTAACCCTCACTCATAAGAAAAACCGTTGAAGCAATCCAGTTACTCGCAGCGAAGTCTGACGGACTATCCACACTTTTTCTCAGGTTTCCATGTATGTCGAGGAAGTAGACTTCATCAAAAGCTCTGCAGCACGCATCTGCAATATACCTCACTCCATCCTCCTTGCTTTCAAAAACGTCGGAGAGTTCCGCAGTCATCACAACACCAGCTTTTTCTACTCTGTACTCTTTAGAAAGTTCTATCAATGTTGTTTCGAGCTTGTCGGCCATTTTCCACATTGGAAAATATATTATTCTCCCCCCTCCGTTAAATGCTACCTTCAAGTTGGCACCACCAACATCAATCCCCAAAAAACTCATCCAACCTCCCCTCTCCGAATGAGAAGCTCTGATAGTCCTCACCAACCGGATAATTTTTGGCCGCAACGTGGTGTGGTGGGTAGAAGTGACCTAGATGAGTCAGGACGACTTTTTCGGCGTTAACCCTTTTGGCCAGGCTCAATGCCTCCCTGGCGTTCATGTGCTTTTTGAATCTGCCCGTAGGGGCCAGCGCCTCAACAACGAGGAGATCCGGATTCTGCATTTCCTTCATGCTTTCTTCCGGTATGTGTACATTTGTATCTCCACTAACGACCACCTTGTATCCCTGCCACTCTATCTTGACCCCAACGGCGCTTACCGGAGGGTGATTGACGGTGAAGATCGTGAAGTCCATGCCACCAATCGTGAAGGGGGTATACGGTTCGACCTCGATGGTTTTGTATGTCAGAAATCTCATGAACCTGCCAATATCTTCGTGTATTTGAGGAGTGGAGTAAACCCTGACATTGTTCTGCACCCTGTAGAACTCTCCAAAACCTCCGAAGTGGTCGAAGTGGCAATGTGTCCAGATAACAGCGTCAACCTTCTCAACGCCATTGTCAAGCAGTTGCCTCCTCAGGTCTGGTGAGGTGTCTATCAAAACAGTTTTTCCACTGTTCTGCACCATTACCGAGAATCTTTTTCTCTCCCATCCTCTCTTTCTGGCATCCTCACATGTTCTGCAGTGGCAGTTCAGTACTGGCGTACCCGGAGAATCGCCTGTGCCGAGGAGAGTAACTATCATACTAGTACGAGGTCTTTAGTTTCAGTCTTTCCTTCACTTCCTGGATTGCCTCCACGAGATCGTGCTGAGAAAGCCTTTTTCTGCCCTCCAGCAAGGCCTTCAGAACAGCTTCTCTGACAACCAGCTTAATGTCCGCACCTGTGAATCCATCAGTCAGCTCGACAAGCTCATCGATGTTGAAATCGCCATCGATTCTGGCCAGAAATATCTGGAATATTTTCATTCTTATTTTCTCTGCCGGTTCAGGAAACTCAATTACCTTATCGAACCTTCTCCAAACGGCCGGATCGAGAAGACTCGGATGGTTTGTTGCTGCTATCAGAAGCACACCGTCCTCAACAAGGTTTATATCGTCGATCGATTTAAGCAGGGTGTTTACAGCCCTCTTGATGGCAGCATGCTCGTCGCTCGTCCTCATTTTTGCCACATAATCAAATTCATCAATGAAAAGTATGCACGGATTCATCTTTCTTGCTATTTCAAACACCTTCTCTATGTTTTTGGATGTCTCGCCCAGGTACTGGCTGGTTATCATGGAGAGCTTGACTTCAAGAAGCGGCAGGTAGAGTTTCTTACTCAAAGCCCTGGCAGTTGTGGTTTTTCCAGTTCCGGGCGGCCCTATAAAGAGTAGCTTACCAATATCTGAAAGCCCTATTTTTCTCAAAAACGCCCTTTCCTCTAAGGCGATTTCTATCTTTCTGACCTCTTCAAGCTGCTCTTCGCTGAGAGCCACGTCCTTAAAGTCTACCGGAATTTCTTCCGGAGACATCACTCTGACAAGGCTGAGCATCTCTTTGGCATCCTCACTCTTTTCCAGCTCCTCAATTACACTCCTCAGCCACTCCCTGTCTCCGTGTTTCGGTAAATTTGCCTTCTTTGCTTCCTCGTAAGAAACATCGAGCGAATCGTAGTTCTGATAGTAGTAGGCCAGAGCAGGATTCTTTTTGATCCTCTCAACGCCCCTCGATGCAAACCACTTTACAGCCAAATCGAAGGATGTCAGGATGTATTGTTTGGAGAATGCATTCAAATCTACAAAAGGTGGTTTCTGTTCGATTTTTCCAGCATATTTAATCACAACATCCTCTTTTATTGTGACGGGCCTTCTTATTCCCCCTCTGTTATAGAGCAGCTTTCTGATTTCCTTCGGTATGTCGTCTTCTGTAAGCTCCTCATACCTGTTAAAAATCTCTGCAGTTAGCAGAAGTTCGACAAGCCTGACAGCACTCATCTGAGACACTTCCTACACATCACTTCAGCGTGATTTAAATTTTTTGGGATGGTGCAGTGTTTGAGTTTTGCCTCCTTTCTGGATTTTCACAGCAGGGTAGCAAGGATAATTCATGAAAAATTGCGTCAGTTCATAAGAGTTATAAATGAACAAAGAGTAGGTACACCATGTCCGGAAATAAAAGAAAAAGGTGGATTACGGATTGGTGGCCAAACAGGTTGAATCTGAAGATTCTCAGGCAAAACTGCCCAACTTCCAACCCATATATGCCAGACTTTGATTACCTGAGGGAAGTTCGGAATCTTGACGTTGATGCGGTGATAAGGGACCTGAAGGATCTAATGAGGAGCTCGCAGGACTGGTGGCCAGCGGATTTCGGTCATTATGGCCCATTATTCGTCAGGCTCGCATGGCACAGCGCTGGAAGCTACCGTATTTACGATGGCAGAGGTGGGGCAAGGAATGGAAGCATTCGCTTCCCGCCGAGAATAAACTGGCCGGACAACATTGGTCTTGACAAAGCAATAAGGTTGCTGTGGCCGATAAAGAAGAAATACGGAAGAAGACTCTCTTGGGCGGATCTTATAATCCTCGCCGGAACCGTTGCTCTGGAGGATATGGGTGTGAAGGTCCTGGGTTTTTCCCTCGGAAGAGAAGACATCTTTGAGCCTGACGAGAGTCCGGACTGGGGTCCGGAGGAGGAAATGCTCACAGCAAGGCGTGTGAAGGAAGGAGAGCTGGAGAGGCCATTTGCTGCAACGGAGATGGGGCTGATCTACGTCAATCCTGAAGGACCGGGAGGAAACCCCTCTCCGACCGAGTCTGCGAAGGAAATAAGACTCGCATTCGCCAGAATGGGGATGAATGATGAGGAAACGGTTGCTTTGATTGCAGGGGGTCATGCGTTCGGGAAGTGCCATGGTGCTGCATCGGACAGATATCTCGGCCCCGATCCCAGTTCATCGCCGATAGAACAGCAGGGTCTGGGCTGGAAATTCGAATATGGTAGTGGAAAAGGTCCCGATACCTTTACATCCGGCTTCGAACTGGCATGGTCTCCAACACCAACCAAATTCGGAATCCAGTATCTGCACATCCTCTTCAAGTATGAGTGGGAGCTGACAAAAAGTCCTGCAGGAAGATATCAGTGGGTTGCCAGGGATGCTCCGGAGATCGTTCCTGATGCCCACGATCCGGACAAGAAGCACAAGCCGATGATGCTAACAGCCGATCTCGCCCTGAGGTTTGATCCGGAATACGCCAGGATAGCGAAGAGGTTTCTGGAGAATCCTGCAGAGTTCGAGAGGGCCTTTGCGAGAGCATGGTTCAAACTAACTCACAGAGACATGGGGCCGCCAGACTGTTATGTTGGCCCATACGTTCCTAAGGAAACGTTTGTCTGGCAGGATCCCTTGCCGGAGAGGGATTTTGAGCTAATTGATGAGGAGGACGTGAGAAGTCTTAAGGAAAGAATCCTGAAATCTGGATTGAGCATTTCTAAACTCGTCTACATTGCCTGGGCCTCGGCATCCACCTACAGGGATTCCGACAGAAGGGGAGGGGCCAATGGGGCCAGAATTCGGCTGTATCCTATGAACAAGTGGGAGATCAATCATCCGGATGAGCTCCCGGAGATCATATCTGTTTATGAGGGGATTCAAAGGGAGTTTAACGGGGAGCAGGAGAAAAATGGCACTGAGAAGAGGGTATCCATCGCCGATCTGATAGTTCTTGGGGGGTGTGCGGCGATTGAAAGGGCAGCCAGAATGGCAGGATATGAGATCGAGGTACCGTTCATACCTGGAAGGGTTGATGCTTCCCAGGATCAGGTTGAGGTTGAGTTCTACAGGGAGATAGAACCTTTTGCCGATGGGTTCCGAAACTACTTCAGATATCCGGAAAGAATTTCGGAAGATGATATCTGCACAACTCCGGAGTACTTTCTAGTCGATAAATCGCAGCTCCTGACACTTACCGTTCCGGAAATGACGGTTTTGCTGGGTGGTCTGAGAGTTCTCGGTGCCAACTACAGGTATGCAAACCACGGCGTACTCACAGAAACACCAGGAAGGCTGACAAACGACTTTTTCGTAAACCTTCTGGATATGGGGGTGGAATGGAGGAAGGCTGATGGGTACCGCTATCTTTTCAACGGCTATGACAGAAAGACGGGCAGGCTGAAATGGACCGCCACGAGAGTTGATCTGATTTTCGGGCATCATGACGAGCTCAGGGCTGTGGCTGAAGTTTATGCCTGTGATGATGCCGGAGAAAAGTTCGTCCGCGATTTTGTGGCTGCGTGGGTCAGGGTGATGAATCTGGACAGATTCGACTTGAAAATGGGATAATCTCCAATCATTTTTTCATTCTCTGGCGGATTCGAAATTTATTTGACTCTTTGAAGCAAGATGTAAACCAGCCATACACCAAGAAAGTTATATTATGTAACAATCCCAGACCTAAAGAGGTTGCTTATGAAAAATTGCCGTCAAAAGGTGAGGAGGATGAAGGCAGTGATAATAATGGGTTCAAAGTCTGATGTGGAATATTCAAAGAAAATAGCGGAAAAACTCGCTGAATTTGGAATTGAGAGTGTGTTGAGAGTGGCTTCTGCACATAAAACTCCCGAAAAAGTTCTGGAAATAATCAGGGAGTATGAGAAAGAGGATGTTATCTTTGTTACAGTTGCGGGCAGAAGTAATGCCCTGAGCGGTTTTGTCGACGCGAACACGGTAAAACCCGTTGTGGCCTCCCCACCCTACAGCGAGAAATTTGCGGGGATGGACATACTTTCCAGTATCAGAATGCCCTCTGGAGTTGCACCCCTGTTCGTAATGGAGGCGGAGAACACGGCATTAGGGGTGGCCAAGATAGCATCCCTCATGGATGAGAGTGTTGAACGTAAGGTAAGGGATTACCAGCAACGGAAGAAGGGAGAGATTTATAAATCCGATGAGGAACTGAGGTGATTGGATGGGCAGTGTTAAAGATCTGGTCGTGATTAAAGAACCCGGAGATAGCTTGGGAATCGGAAGGTTCATCTTTTCTGATCGATATTCCGTTTTTGATTATGGAGAGATGCCCGATAAAATAGAGGACAAGGGTAAAGCTCTGTGCATGGTTTCGGCATATTTTTTTGAGAAACTCGAGGAGATGGGAATCAAAACCCATTATGCCGGCCTTGTTGAGGACGGCAGGATCAGGAGATTTGACGAGGTTGAATCAGCAGTTAATGAAATGGAGATTAAGCTCGTCAGGGTTGTTAGACCTTCAAATGGGGATTACACAGTCTTTAAACGTCTTGGTGGCAATTTTCTAATTCCACTTGAAGTAATTTACCGGAACAGTGTTCCAGAAGGTTCATCCCTGCTCAGAAGAATTGAGAATGGAGAAGTTAGTCCGGAGGATTTTGGGCTGAGCAGAATAAAGCCTGGAGAGAAGCTTGAAAAGCCTGTTGTTGATTTCAGCACCAAACTTGAGGATGTGGACAGATATCTGAATCATAGAGAAGCGATGGAGGTATCTGGACTGGAAAGGTGGGAATTTGAAAACCTGAAAGAACTCGTTATTCGGGTTGACGAGTTGATCACGAGAGAAGTTGCCAAGGCAGGGCTTGAAAATGAGGATGGTAAGATAGAGGTTGCGTTTGATGAGAACAGACGGCTGATGATTGTAGATGCTGTTGGCACTCCGGATGAGTGCAGGTTCAGCATGGGTAAATTTGAGGTCAGCAAGGAGCTTTTAAGAAGATATTACAGGAAGACTGACTGGTATGCGAGGGTACAGGCTTGTAAAGGTAAAAAGGGCTGGAGAGAGTTGGTGGGCAGACCGCCAAATCTACCGGAAAACGTAAAAAGGGGAATTTCAGACCTTTACAGGGCGTTCTGCAATGAGGTTACCGGCAGAAAACTCTTCGATGTTCCAAAACTTAAGGAGGTTGTTGCCGGACTTGAAGAGGTGTTCGAATGAAGGCGGCACTGGCTCTTGAAGATGGGACATATGTTGAGGGAAGAGCTTTTGGTGCTGAGAGGGAGGGATTGGGGGAGATTGTTTTCTGCACCAGCATGACCGGATATGTTGAGGCCCTAACCGATCCCAGCTATAAGGGGCAAATCCTGATGATGACGTATCCGCTGATAGGGAACTACGGAGTTAGCAGAGAAGATTTTGAGAGCGATGGTGTGAAGGTTGAAGGTTTTGTTGTCAAGGAGCTATGCAAAAAACCCAGCAACTGGAGGAGCGAGAAGAGTGTGGATGAACTTCTGAAGGAGTACAATGTGCCGGGCATCGAAGGCGTTGATACCAGAATGCTGACAAGGAAAATAAGAATTTACGGCTCCATGAAAGCTGCGATTGGTGTGGGTGATGTCGAAAAAGAGGATCTAATCAGAAAGGCTGTTGAACAGCCGTTCATCGGTGATGTCGATCTCGTTGATAAGGTGTGTGTGAGAGAAGTTAAGAGAATGGAATCTGGTGGAGATCTCGAGGTTGTGCTTGTTGACTGCGGAATAAAGATGAGCATTGCGAGGCAGCTCCTGAAAAGGGGCGTCAACCTGACAATTGTCCCCTACAACTATCCAGCAAAGAAAATAATGGAAATGAATCCTGACGGTGTTTTCATATCCAATGGTCCGGGAGATCCGGCAAGGGTTAAGTCCACCATAGAGACGATAAGGAAACTGGCTGGACAGATTCCAATGGCCGGGATATGTCTTGGACATCAGCTCACTGCCCTGGCCCTTGGAGCAAAGACATTCAAGCTGAAGTTCGGGCATCACGGCAGCAATCAGCCCGTCAAGGATTTTGAAACAGGCAGGGTTTTCATATCGAGCCAGAATCACAACTTTGCAGTTGACGAAAAAACACTCCCAGCCAATGTTGAGGTCACCCAGATCAATCTGAACGACCATACGGTCGAGGGAATAATTCATAAGGATTTTCCGCTTATAACGGTTCAGTACCATCCGGAAGCCGGGCCCGGACCGCATGACACCTACTTCTTTTTTGACAGGTTTATTGACATGGTTAAAGAGTACAGGTGATACCAGATGCCGAAAAGGGAGGATTTGAAGAAGATTATGGTGATCGGCAGCGGACCAATTGTAATCGGCCAGGCTGCGGAGTTTGACTACTCCGGGAGTCAGGCGTGCAAGGCTCTGAGAGAAGAGGGCTATGAGGTCATCCTCGTAAATTCCAACCCCGCTACTATAATGACCGATCCCGATATGGCGGATAGGGTTTACATCGAACCCCTCGATGCGGAAATCGTTGCGAAAATCGTTGAGAGGGAAACTCCGGATGCCATCCTACCCACCCTCGGGGGTCAGACGGCCCTCAACCTTGCGGTGCAACTCTCTGATATGGGAGTTCTAGACAGATATGGGGTTGAGCTTATAGGTGCGAAGATAGATGCTATAAAGAAAGCAGAGGACAGGGAGCTTTTTAAAGAATCGATGAAAAGGATAGGCCTCGAAGTGCCTAGAAGTGGTGTGGCGAGTGATGTCGGTGAAGCTCTTGAAATTGCCGATGAAATTGGCTATCCTGTGGTTGTGAGGCCTGCTTTTACCCTTGGAGGCACGGGAGGAGGAATAGCCTACAACAGAGAGGAACTAAAGGAAATTGCATCTCACGGCCTTAAGATGTCGTTGATAAACCAGGTACTCATAGAAGAGGGTGTTTTGGGATGGAAGGAGTTCGAACTTGAGGTTATGAGGGACTTTGCGGACAACGTCGTAATAATATGCTCTATTGAGAACTTTGATCCGATGGGTGTGCATACCGGGGACAGCATTACCGTGGCACCTGCCCAGACTCTGACCGATGTCGAGTATCAGTATCTGAGAGATGCAGCCATCAAGATAATCAGAGAGATTGGTGTTGAGACAGGTGGGAGCAACATTCAGTTTGCCGTTCATCCGGAAAATGGAAGGGTTGTGGCAATTGAGATGAACCCGAGAGTCAGCAGATCCTCGGCTCTGGCTTCAAAGGCAACCGGCTATCCAATAGCCAAAATTGCAGCAAAACTTGCAGTCGGCTACACGCTTGATGAAATTCCAAATGACATAACGAAAGAAACTCCTGCGAGCTTTGAGCCGACCATTGACTATGTGGTTGTTAAAATCCCCAGATTTGCCTTCGACAAGTTTCCCACCGCTGACAGCATACTGGGGAGCCAGATGAAGAGTGTTGGAGAGGTAATGGCCATAGGCAGAACTTTCGAAGAGGCTCTTCAAAAGGCAATAAGGAGTCTGGAAATCGGGAGGTATGGCCTCGGATGCGACGGGAGGGACAGGGAAGTTACGCTGGATGAGATAAAGGAAAAGCTGAGAAATCCGAATGCCGGAAGGGTGTTTTACATTCGATATGCCCTGCAGAGGGGTATGACAGTTGATGAGATTTACAGGCTTACGAATATCGATCCGTGGTTCATTGAGAAAATAAAGAATCTTGTTGAGTTCGAAGAGGAGCTGAAGCAATGGGCGGAGAGATGTTCGCTTGAGGACGTTCCGGATGATGTTCTGAAAAAGGCCAAAAAACTCGGATATTCTGATAGGCAGCTGGCAACAATTTTCAACACCACTGAAAGAGAGGTAAGGAGGGTAAGGAAGAAAAGAGCGGTCAGGGCTGTTTACAAGATGGTTGATACCTGTGCTGCTGAATTTGAGGCCAAAACACCATACTACTACTCCTCGTACGAGGATGAGAATGAGGCAGTAAGAACTGACAGGCGGAAGGTCATGATTCTTGGAGCCGGACCGAACAGAATAGGCCAGGGTATTGAATTTGATTACTGCTGCGTTCATGCGGTGTTCAGTCTGAAGGAAGATGGTTATGAGACTATAATGGTCAACTGCAATCCGGAGACAGTTTCAACGGACTATGACACATCTGACAGACTTTATTTTGAACCCATAACCCATGAAGACGTGATGAACATTTACGAAAATGAAAAGCCGGAGGGCGTCATCGTTCAGTTCGGAGGTCAAACACCTCTGAACATAGCGAGAGACCTTGAAATGAGCGGTGCAAAGATCTTGGGCACTTCAGTTGACTCCATAGACATTGCAGAGGACAGGGAAAGATTTTCGGAATTGCTGGAAAGACTGGGGATTCCACAACCGGAGAATGGCATTGCCTTCAGCATCGATGAAGCGAAGAGGATTGCAGGCAGAATAGGATTTCCGGTTCTCGTGAGGCCGAGCTATGTTCTTGGTGGTAGAGCGATGGAGATAATCTACGATATGGAAACGCTTGAAAGATACATAAATGAGGCTCTGGAAGTGAGCCCGGAGAAACCGATTCTGATCGATAAATTCCTGGAGGATGCAATTGAGGTTGAGGTGGATGCACTCTGTGATGGTGAGGAAGTGGTTATTGGGGGGATAATGGAGCACATCGAGGAGGCTGGAGTTCACAGCGGAGACTCAGCATGCGTTCTTCCACCTGTTTCGCTGGATGAAAAAACGATCGATACGATTGTGGACTATACCAGAAAGCTGGCGCTGAGTCTTAATGTTGTTGGGCTGATAAACATACAGTATGCGGTTAAGGATGGGGTTGTTTACGTTCTCGAGGCAAATCCGAGGGCAAGCAGGACTGTACCATTTGTCAGCAAGGCAACGGGATTACCACTGGCCAAAATAGCTGCGAAGCTAATGATGGGGAAAAAGCTGAGGGAGCTTGGAGTGAGGGAAAATCTCAGGCTGAAGCATGTGGCTGTTAAGGAAGCGGTCTTTCCGTTCATTAAGTTGCCAGGCGTTGATCCTGTGCTTAGCCCTGAGATGAAGTCCACCGGAGAGGTTATGGGGATAGACTATGATTTTGGTCTGGCCTACTACAAGGCGGAACTTGGTGCCGGGATGAGACTCCCGCTGGAAGGAACAGTCTTCATAAGTGTGAGGGAAAGGGACAAAAACGAAAAAACCGTGGAGCTTGCGAGGAAATTCAAGAAACTCGGTTTTAGGATCATTGCGACCAAAGGAACCAGGGACTTTTTGAGAGAGCATGGTATAGACGTCGAGCTGATAGCGAAAGTCAGTCAGGGAAGACCGAACATACTTGATGCCATTGTGAACAGGCAGGTGGATCTTATAATAAACACTCCCAGTGGCAAGAGGGGCAGAACTGAGGGGTACATGATAAGAAGGGCCGCAGTGGACTATGGAGTGACACATATAACAACTCTGGCTGGTGCATACGCTGCGGTGAGGGCAATAGAGGCTGTGAAAAATAGAAAAATGGTTGTGAAGTCAATCCAGGAGTACCATGAGGAAAACAGATAGTTTTGAAGAGCTGGTAAAACTGGATCTGGAGAGATACGAGAGGGCGGGGAAGCCGGAGGCGGTGTATGCTGAGGGGAAGAGTGTAGAGGATATACTGGCTATAGCCCATAAGGTGATTAGCGAGGGCAAGTCTACATTGATAACGAGACTTACCAGAGATCAGATGGAGGCATTGAAATTTCTGGATAAGGTTGAGGTCAATGAGAGAGGAAGAATCGCTGTTGTTGGTGAAAAAAGGCAGGAAAAGATTGGAAAGGTCGCAGTGCTTTGTGCGGGCACTTCCGACACACCGGTTGCAGAGGAGGCGGTGGTTACAGCGGAGTATCTTGGCCTTGAGGCTATAAAATTTTATGATGTTGGTGTGGCTGGTTTGCACAGAATAATTGAGCCGATCAGAAGAATAAGGGAGGAGAATGTGGATAGTGTGATAGTAATAGCGGGGATGGAGGGAGCACTGCCCTCGGTCATTGCTGGAATTGTTGATGTTCCGGTAATAGCTGTACCCACATCTGTTGGGTACGGAGTAAATCTGGGAGGTATTTCGACACTCTTCGCGATGCTTCAGAGCTGCTCTTCTGGGGTTGCCGTGGTAAACATAGATAACGGCTTTGGTGCAGCAGTTTTTGCCTCCTTGATATCAAGGGTTAAGATGAAAACTTCCGGAAAACACTAATCTGCCATAGGAATATACGTTCACCTCTAAATCGGAGCAGTTCATCTCAAGTTTTATTATACTGCTGTGGAAGGTCTGGGTTTTTCCGCAACCGAAAAGATGGACTTCCGGGTTGTCGATTCCGGCCAGAATTAGCCTGTCTCCATCCACATATACTTTTCTGGGGTTCGAGTTCAAATGCAGTGCCACAATGTGGTAAGACAGTAAACCGATGGCAACAATTATGATCACTGCAATCAACACTCGCATCATTCAGGTTTTCAAACAGGTCAAAGATAAATTTTACTATTGAGGTTTGGCAATAAGACAAACGAAGTCATTTTCCGAATGCACGAGAAAGGTTTTTCTGATCTCCATAACTTTAAAACCAGCTCTTCTCAGCATTGAAATGGCTTCATCCTCAGTGTAGAAGATTGCAATTCTGTAGAAAGGGCTTTCTCTGAACGAGTACTCTTTCCCAAGACCTGAATTCTTTGGGATTATGCACACCACCATAAACCCGTCTTTTCTCAGCACCCTCTTTGCTTCGGCGAGAACCTCAGTTGGCGAGTCCAAAAAGCATAGCGTGAATATGAGGTAAACGGATTTGAAGATGTTGTTCCTGAAAGGCAGCTTTCTTCCATCAGCCAGCAGACTCTCCACATTTCTGCTTTTGGCTATTTTCAGCATTGCAAGAGATATGTCAACACCCACATCTATCCCCAGTGCAGATGCGAATCTTCCAGTACCAACACCAATTTCGAGTGATGGACTTGATGGTTTTGGAATTGTAAATAGCTCTCTCTCATATATCTCCCTGTTCCTGTCATACCATTCGTCATATCTCCGGGCATGTGATTCGAAAACGTTCACATCTTCACATCATTTCAGTTTTATTTCAGCTTTTCTCAGCGAGGTACGATAAACTAAAATAGAATTGTACGAATTGCTGATCATGAGGCTTTCCGAAGTCTGTGAGTTTCTTGACGGGTATTTGAAGATAGAGCTTTATCAGGATGTTTCAAACAATGGATTGCAGGTTGAAGGGAGGGATGAAGTCAGGAAGGTGGCGTTTGCAGTCGATGCATGCATGGAGACCTTTAGAGCAGCAAAGAAGTCTGGTGCGGACATGCTGGTGGTTCATCACGGCCTCATCTGGGGCGGAATCGACAGCCTGAGAGGTGTGATGAAAAGGAGGGTCAGTTATCTTCTGGAAAATGAAATATCTCTCTACGCCGTTCATCTTCCCCTTGATGCCCACAGAGAGGTGGGGAACAATGCGGTTTTGCTTAGAAAAATTGGAGCTGAACCGGAAAGTGAGTTCGGAGAATACAGGGGTGTTAAAATAGGGTATTCGGCGGAGTTGAGCGATGCTACCACTCCCTCCAACATTGCTGCCAGATTTCCTTCAGCCATGCTGCTCCCGTTTGGTAAGGAGAGGGTGAGGAGGGTGGCTGTGGTCTCGGGGAGAGGGGGATTTGCGATAAAAGAGGCAATAGAGTGCGGGATTGAACTCTTCATCACCGGAGAGGCTGAACATGAGGTGTACCACATCGCAAAAGAGGGTGGTGTAAACGTGATATTCCTCGGACATTACGAGAGTGAAAGATACGGGGTTGAGAGTTTGATGAATGTTGTTGGGGAAAAGCTGAAAGTTGAAACGGCATTCATCGACGTTCCAACGAACCTCTAAATGCTTTAACAGCGTCAGTAAGTCCGCTGGAAATCAGATACTGTTTCAAATCCTTTTTTAAAATCTCAACCTTTCCCGTTTTTGCCGAAACGGGATATATGATGTGTTTCCAGTTGTGCCAGGGTGGCAGCATACCCAGTTTTTCGGCGATTTTATCCAAAATACCGGCATCGGCAACTTTATCCATTTTGTTCGCTGCCAGAAACACTCTTGGTGTTACCTCATCGAGGAACTCGAACATTTCAATTTCAACCGGAATGTGTCCTCTCCTCTCCCATCTCTCAGCTATTTCGACGAATGAACTGGCATCAATAACCTCAACAGCGGCTACTATTCTATCCGAGTTGTTCTCGATGTACTGCACGACAAAATCCTTGATTTTTTCATTGAAATCTTTTCCTACCCCTCTGACGTATCCGAATCCTGGTAGGTCTGTGAAGAGAACGCTTCCTACCTGAAAGGTGTTCGGCTTCAATGTTGTTCCGGGCTTTTTTCCCCGCCTCACCCTGGTCTTCAAAAGGGCTGAAAAAAGAGTTGATTTACCGACATTCGACCTGCCGGCAAAGACGACTTCTTTAAGGCCAGAGGCCATAGTATGCATTGAGGATTATTACCAGAACGCCTGTTACGATTCCCGCAGCCAGAACAGTCTTTGGACTAACCTTAATACTGGTTTTCTCCTCTTCGAAGTACCTCATTATGCCTGCCGATGACATCAGGGGAGGAGTTTTGGATTTACCCTTCGACGCCTTTGCCATGGTAAGAGTTATGTGCGTGAATATTTAACTCTTCCCATGTTCAGAGGGATCCTGATTACCCCGGAGTACGAGAAGTTCGGTGAGCTGATTCCTGAAGAGATGATTTTTGAGGAGACCAGAACCGACAAAGCCAGCTACATCATAACGCCCACATTTTTTAATGCTCACACCCATCTCGGCGATGCGGCATTGAGGGAAACTCCGAGAAAACCTCTTGAGGAGATTGTTGGACCTGGTGGTTACAAGCACAGAATGCTGGAAGGAACTGACGTAGAGAAGCTGAGGGAACATGCAGTTCTTGAAGTTGAGGCAAGCAGAAAAGCTGGAACCTCCCATTTTCTGGATTTCAGAGAGGGGGGGGTGAGGGGGCTGGATGTGACAAGAGGTCTGGACGGTGTTTTAACCCTGGCCAGGCCATCAAGTGTTGAAGAGGCTGAAAGTATTGGCGCCTTTGGCTTCGCCTACAGCAGCACCAGAGATCATGATGCGAAGCTGGTGGAGGAAGTTAGAGAGGTTGCACGAAGAAAAAAGATGGTTTTCGGCATTCACGCAGGCGAAAGGGATTGTGAGGATGTCGATTCTGCAATAGCACTTGACCCGGACTTTGTGGTACACATGAACATGTGTCCTGAGAGAATTCAAAGTCTCATTGATGCAGAAATTCCGATTGTAAGCTGCCTTCGCAGTAATGCCTTTTTCGGATTGCTCAATACAAGAAGTTATGAAATTCTGCAGGATTACGACGGCTGGATGCTCGGCACGGATAATGCAATGACATCAACATCCTCAATCTTGGATGAAATGCACTTTGCAGCGTATATTTTAGAAAATGATAAATCTATTTTTCGAGCTGCAGTCAGAGGATATGAGCTGTTTGGGGTTGAGAGTGGATACATCATTTTTAACAGAAGGTACAGCTTTAAGAGAACGTCTAACTTTATTTCAACTCTGGTCAGGAGGGCTGGTATTTACGATATAGAAACAGTTTTAATAAAAAAATAAATTATTCCTCACCGTATGCGGATTCAAAGACCAGTTCTACTATATCCTTCACGACGAGCTGTTTGTCCAGCTTTTCAGTTTTTACACCATCTTCAAGCATTAGCAGGCAGAATGGACATGCGACCGCAAGCACCTCTGCACCGGTTTCAGCAGCCTCCTGTGCCCTAACTCTGGCCGGCTGTATCTCACCCGGATAATCTCCCACTATGTTCCCTGCACCGCCACCGCAGCACAGAGACATCCTTCTGTTACTCCTCATCTCAACAAGCTCCACACCCGGTATCATTTTCAGAATCTCTCTTGGAAGGTCGTAGATTCCGTTATATCTTCCGAGATAGCAGGAGTCATGGTATGTAACCTTCACGTCAAGTGAGTTCTTCAACTGAAGCTTTCCGCTTTTTATCGCATCCCTCAGAACCTCCAGGAAGAGTTTTACCTCGTAACCCTTGTACCAGTTCTTGAATGCGTTAAAGCAATGTGGAGAGTGGGTGAACAGCTTTTGCACCCCGTATTTATCGAATGTCTTTACGTTCTCCTCAGCAAGAAGTTCGAAAAGCCCCTCCTCACCTGCTCTTCTCACATCGTTGCCGCAGCACCCCTCTTCTCTTCCAAGCGTAGCAAAATTCACGCCAAGATCGTTCAAAATTCTGGCCATCTTAAGTGTTACACTGATGTTCCTGTTTTCAAAGCTATGTGCGCAACCGACAAACCACAGCCATTCAAATTCCGGGTTATCTTTGACTTTTGGCACCTCCACGTCGCTTTTTTTGATCCATTCTTCCCTCTTGAATTTTCCGATTCCCCAGGGGTTCTTCTGCTTCGTTATGTTCTGGAAGAAATCTCTGATGTAAGGTGGTGTTTTGCCGTTTTCCACGAGAACCCTCTTGATTGCCAGCATGGTTTCGCTAGGCTGCACATCTCTTGGACAGAACTCCGTGCAGAGATTGCAGGAAAGACAGAGCCACGCCTCCTCGAAGTTTTCAATGACCTCCCCGACTCCAAATCTCGAAAGCAGAACCGGTTTTCTGGGAAAGCTGGCATCTGTTGTTGAGACGGGGCAGATACCGGTACATGTACCGCATTGGTAGCATCTCACCACTCTCTCGGCACCGAACTCTTTTAAAATTTCAAAATACTCAGGGTCAATCGTAATCATTTTATCGTCCTCCTTTTGGTTAGAGATGCTCTCAATGGTGATTTAAAAGCATTTCTAAAAATGTTGAACGAAAAAAAAGTTAGGTCTTTTTCAGTTCCTCATCTCTCAAAACTCTGCGCAGGATCTTGCCCACGGCAGACTTGGGTAGCTCATCTCTGAATTCGACAATTTTCGGAACCTTGTAGGCCGCAAGCCGTTCCTTGCAGAACTTTATTATGTCCTCCTCTGTCACCTTGTCCGCATACTCGGGTTTAAGCACGACAAAGGCCTTGACGGTTTCACCTCTGTAGGGATCGGGAACCCCAACAACGGCAGCCTCCATTACTGCAGGATGTTCGTACAGAACCTCTTCGACCTCTCTCGGGTAGATGTTGTAACCTCCCGCTATTATCATATCTTTCTTCCTGTCAACAATGTAGAAGTAGCCGTCCTCGTCCATTTTGGCCATATCTCCGGTAAGCAACCAGCCATTGACCAGAACTTTTTTTGTCTCCTCTTCCATTTTCCAGTAACCCTTCATAACCTGAGGTCCCTTTATTGCGAGCTCTCCCACCTCGCCAACGGGCAGAATTCTACCCTCATCGTCCACGACAACTGAGTACGTATCGGGGAAGGGTATTCCAATACTTCCTTCTTTGTTTACCCCGTAGATCGGATTTGCATGTGTAACAGGCGAGGTTTCACTGAGGCCGTATCCCTCAACGAGCTTACCCCCCGTCACCCTCTCGAACTCCCTTTTGACCTCAACCGGCAGGGGGGCTGCACCGCTGATACATGCTTTGATTGAGCTGAGATCGTATTTGTCAAGATCGGGATGATTGAGAATTGCGTTGTACATCGTGGGAACGCCGCAGAATATGCTTACTCTGTATTTCTGAATGCTCTCAAGAATCCTCTTTATATCTCGTGGATCCGGAACGAGAATGATGGTGGATCCAAATGCAATGGGTGCGTTCAATGAGGTTGTCATCCCGTAGCTGTGGAAATATGGCAGAACACCTATGAACACATCATTTTCGACATCTTTTTCCGGCAGCCATTCAAGAACCTGGTAGGCGTTGGCGACAAGATTGTAGTGGGTGGACATTACGGCCTTGGGCACGCCGGTAGTCCCTCCAGTGTACAGAAATATTGCCACATCCTCCTTCGGGTTGATTTCGGCCCTCTTTCTGGATGGCGGAGATTTCATCACGTCCTTCCAGTAGACAATTTCATCTCTTCTGTCAATGTTTACCTTCTCCTTCTTCAGCGGGTACAGGAAGTTAAGCGGGAAGGGCAGAAAATCCTCAATTTTACAGATTACAGCCTTTTTTATTTTGCCATCTTTTATCAAATTTTTGATTCTCGGATAAACCATCTCAACGAAAAAGCCGTATTCAGCTTCGCTATTTTCGAGGATATATCTGATTTCTCTTTCGGTGTAGAGCGGATTGCACTGTACAACCGTCGCACCTGTTTTGAGTATTCCATAGTAAGCTGCAACGTAGTGGGGTGTGTTGGGTAGATCAACAACAACCTTGCTGCCCTTTCCAACACCCAGCTCGGAGAGATAACCGGCCACCCTGTCACTCATCTCATCAAGCTGCCTGTATGTTATCTTTTTTCCGAAGAAGACAAGTGCTACCTTATCCGGGTGCTTCTTGGCAGATTCCTGCAGTAGCTCATAAAGCGGCACTTCAGGGTAGTCTATATGATCCCTCACACCCTCGTCGTAGAACTTGGTCCAGATTCTGTTGATCTCCTTCTCGTCCACTTCCATTATTGTTTTTCCTTCAACACCAAGCATATACATTCTTTGGATTAAGGATATTTTAATTTTATTAAGATAAAACAGAGAAAAAAACTTATTAAAAATTTATAATTTCTTTATTCTACTAACCGCCTCTTTAACCTCTTCAACTGATGCCTCCTCCTCGAGTGTGGACAGGTCGCCAAGTTCCTGACCCAGGATCAACCTCTTCATGACCCTCCTCATTATCTTTCCACTTCTGGTCTTCGGAAGGACGTTAACGAATTGAATGTCTTTGAAGACGACTATTGGCCCAAGCGTCTTCCTGACGTGATCGATCAGCTCCTTCTTTAGCTGGTCACCTGGGCTGTATCCGGGTTTGAGGACAACGAAAGCCGCTGCAACCTCTCCTCGAATGTCATCAGGAACGCCACAAACACCCGCTTCTGCCACTGCCGGGTGGGAGATCAGAGCGTTCTCGACTTCTATGGTGCCTATCCTGTGTCCTGCAATCTTCATCACTTCATCTGCCCTTCCCGTAAACCACACGTATCCATCCTCATCCATGTAGGCAGCATCACCGGTACAGTAGTAGCCTCTTCCGGCTCCGACCTCCCAGTAGGAGTTCACGTACCTCTCAAAGCTATCCCAGAGTGTTGGAGTAAGTCCCGGAAACGGTCTTTTCAGATATAAGATCCCTTTTTCTCTTGTTCCGAGCTCTTTTCCTGTAAGCTCATCGAGCACGACTGGCACGACTCCCGGCATTGGGAGACCTGCAGAGCCAGGTTTGATGTGATCCTTTATCTTTTCCCCACCGAGACCGTATGGGTAGCCGAATATTGCTCCTGTCGTTTCAGTCTGCCACATATGGTCTATTATCGGTAGTTTTCCATCAAATACCTCTCTGTAAAGCCAGTGCCAGACTTCGGGATTCAGAACTTCTCCTGCACAGACAACCCTCTCCACTGATGATAGATCATACTCTTTCGCCTTTTCCGATCCGAGCTTTCTGAGAATTCTGGCTCCAGTAGGTGATGTCCAGATCAGTGTTGCCCTGTTTCTCTCGATAACCTCGTACCATATTCCCGGTTCCGGATAGTCTGGTGTACCGTCGAGGAGTATGCATGTGGCACCGGCAAGAAGGGGACCAAAAATCATGTAGCTCTGCCCGACTATCCATCCAATGTCCGAGGTGTTGAATATGATGTCCTCCGGCTTCAGCCCGTAAACCCATTTGGCAGTCCAGTAGTTCCAGATCTGGTATCCTCCCTGAACGTGAACCACTGGCTTGGGTTTTCCGGTTGTTCCGGAAGTTGGCATGATGAAAATCGGGTCGCTGGCCTGCATTTCAACGTAATCGTGGCTCTCGCCTCTGCCCAGCTTCAGAAATTCCCTGAGCAGCAGGTCTCTGTCGTTCATCTGGACCTCCTGTTCGGGCATCATCCTCCTGACCACAACATATTTGACGTTTTTGGAAACCTCCTCAGGAACGATCCTCAGTGCCGTATCTATGTTTTCCTTGAGCTTTACGAGGTTGCCCCTCCTCAGGTTGAAATCCTGGGTAAGGATCAGCTTTGGAGTCGTGAGCTCGATTCTATCCGCAACAGCCCCGGGAGAGAATCCGGCGAACACCGTAACGGAAATTGCTCCTATCCTCGCACATGCCAGAAGCATCGCTGCAGCTTCGATGGAGTTGGGGAGATAAAGAAGAACTCTGTCTCCTTTCTCAACCCCCGCCCCTCTGAGAGCAGATGCGTACTTCTTCACCATGCTGTAAAGCTGGTTGTACGTAACGGAATAGCTCAGGTCAAATTCGGGCGCCTCGTAGATGTATGCGGGCTTTGATCCATATCTCTTCAGCTTGTAATCCGTGCAGTTGTAGCTAATGTTGGTTTTTCCCCCACTGAACCAGCTAAACCTTGGATATTCCCACTCAAATGCCTTTTCCCATTTTTTAAACCAGTAAATGTCTTCAAAAGCGTCCTCCGCTTTTTTACTCCAGAATTCTTCCGGATTTTCATAGGCTCTTTTCCACAGTTCTTTAAACTCCCCTATCGGATTTGCCATTCTATCCCCCCTTCATCAGGATGTTTGGTAACCATTAATATTTAAAAAGTTTTTTAAGGAACCTTGGGATAAACCAGTTTTTTGAGACAAGAAATGTCATGTATTGATCACTGTGGCAAAAAATTTTATTTTCTTTTCCACCTTCCTATACTGGTGGATGCGAAAACTCTGTCTGGAATGATACTGGTGAAAAAGGCAGCCGTGTTCGGAGAAAAGACTTCGGTGCTTGGAATAGATCCAGACTCAGCTAAAGAGATAAAAGAGATTATTGACGTTCTGGTTCCTGCTGAGAGATATGATGGATACATTAAAATTAATGACGAATATGTGATTTTCAGAAAGGATGAAAAAATGACGGTTCTGGCATTCGTGGAGGAAGAAAGAACGAGATGGTGTCTTAAAAGATTGAGGGAGGTGCTTGATGCAAGCTGAGTATGCATATATCGTTGATGGGAAGGTCAGGGGTAACTCCAGAATAGCGGGATTGTATCTGATGGCGGTAAAGGAATTTGTCGAGAAATGTGATCTCGAAGAGCTTGCATTTTCAACTGACGAATATTCGGCTGTTCTGGTGAGAAAGCCAGTATTGCTGTTTGTTAAGGTCGGCGGGGATATTTCCGAGGCGAAGGTTCAGTTGAGAAAAATACTCAGAAAGGAGGGATTCATCAGGAATGATTCGCTTGAAGATGCCTTCAGACTTGCCGAGGAAATCGAAAGCTTGCCAATAGAAGAAGTTTTGAGACGGGTTAAAAGGTAAATTTATCTGTCCCACAGCGTTTTTACCATCCTGAAACTTCTTGCGATTTCGCTTCTCTTGGAAAGCAAAATCGGTATTGATAGGGCTATGTAGACCATCGATATCAGGTATCTGATTTCAACTCCCGGCAGGACGAGCTGAACTAAAAAGAGAAACAGGAGAGCAAAAGCTTCTTTCCGGTTAATTTTTAAATCGGCCAGTATTGCAACCCCAAAGAGTGATTGGGCTGCGGTAAGCATAATTTCCTCGCTCTGTCTTTGATCAAGGGGCAAACTCTGAAGCTTTAAGGCTGAGATGCTGTAAATCAAGGCAATTGTACCGATGAGAAGAGTCCACTGATTAACTTTTGATGAGATCAGGGCGTTCATGGCTGCGGTAACTCTGAGTTTTCTGACGAAGTAAATCGCCACAATCAGTTCCGGCGACTCGCTTGCGAGAGGAGCTATCCACTGAACGGCAAGGAATTCATCTATGCCAAACTCTCTCGCCGTTCCGAGAAGCCCTTCTGAGAAAGCTTCAACACTTAGCAGGATAACTGCTCCGGAAAAGAGGAACAGCAGAATTACGGTTGATCGCCTCACACTCTCCTTAAGACTGCACAGGTATGCAGGAACCCCCACCATTACAGTCTCCTCTCTCTCAGCCTTTGTTGAGAGGAAGATGTAGGTGATGTACATGGAGACGAATACAACCACATCGACAATCCCAATGCTTCCTTTCAGAGGAAGGGTGAAGGCGTAAAGAGTTGCCATCAGCAAAAAGAAGTTTTCAAGTCTTATACCCTCGTCAAGATGAACCTCACTCTTTCGTGAGGTGGCAAATGCAATGAAAGCAACAAGGCTCCAGCCCACTCCTATCAGAAGTCTGTTGGCTCCCGTCATGTTGGCTGTTGCGTAATGTACGTAACTGCCACCAACAGTTCCAGCTTTGTAGGCGAAGTAACCGTCGACCGCATATTCTGGCAAAACTGCCAGCAATGCAACCATTGCCAGACTAAATGACCTTGGAACGTCCATCTCCGCCGTTTCGGCCGCCCATGAGATGAGAAAGGATGCTGCAACAACCGCCAGGCCTGAAAGCATGGCCTGAGTTGAAGGAGAGTAGTGGATGTTTAGGAGTAGAGAAACGAGCCAAGGGAAAGTTAGGGATGAAATTAGAAGAATCTGAATTTTTTCTTTGGTGAAGTTCATGGTGAGAGGTAAATCTTCGGTATTTAAAGGTACGGCGGAAATTGTTATTTACTCATCTGTCCAGAACCAACCATGAGAAGGAGACTTCTTGAAATTCTTGAATGTCCGATCTGCAAGTCCGATTTGGAAGTTGAAGTATACGAAGAGGATGAGGAGGAAATTATTTCGGGTAAGGTGAGATGTAAACAGTGCAAAGCCGAGTTTCCCATTGAGAATAAAATACTTAACATGTTACCTGAGGAGTTGAGAAAATGAAGTATATTGTGGTTACCGGCGGAGTTATGAGCGGACTTGGTAAGGGCATCACCGCAGCCTCGATCGGTAGGCTTCTGGTGGATATGGGTTACAAGGTGGTACCAATAAAAATTGACCCCTATATAAACATAGATGCAGGCACAATGAATCCATTTCAGCACGGGGAGGTTTACGTTTTGAAGGATGGAACTGAGGTCGATCTGGATCTCGGACATTACGAGCGTTTTATTGGAGAGGAGCTAACCGGGGATCATAACATAACCACCGGAAAAATCTACAGGTGCGTGATTGATAAAGAGAGAAAGGGGGACTACCTAGGTCAGACCGTTCAGATAATACCACATGTGACTGATGAAATAAAGAGATGGATAAGGAGAGTTGCAAATAACAGCGGAGCGGACATCTGCCTTGTTGAGATTGGTGGCACTGTTGGAGACATCGAGGGGATGCCATTTCTGGAGGCTGTAAGGCAGATGCACAATGAGGAGAGAGAAGAGGATTTTGCTCTCGTGCACGTCACTCTTGTTCCTCTCGATGCGGGCGGTGAGCAGAAGACGAAACCGACACAGCACAGTGTAAAGGAATTGAGAGAACTCGGACTGCATCCGGATGTGATTGTAGGAAGATGCAAGGAAAGGCTGAAGGATGGAACGAAAAGGAAAATCTCGCTGTTCTGTGATGTGCCTGTTGAAGCCGTGATCAGCAATGAGGATGCTGGAGATATCTACGAGGTGCCGTTAATTTTCAAACGAGAGAAGCTTGATGAGTATCTGCTCAACAAATTAAAGCTGGAGGTCAGGGAAAAATCGGGTAAATGGGATGGAATTGTTGAAAAGCTCAGATCTCTGGAGGAGGAAGTGACAATAGCAATCGTTGGAAAGTATGTTGACGTGAGAGACGCATATTTGAGCATAAAAGAGGCTCTAAAACATGGTGGAATTTATGCAGGGTGCAGAGTAAACTATGTGTGGGTTGATAGCGAGGATTTGGAGAGCGTCAGTGATTTTGAGTTCGAAGCAGATGGAATCCTGGTTCCAGGCGGTTTTGGGTTGAGAGGGGCAGAAGGCAAAATAAGGGCCATAGAGTATGCGAGAGAAAACAACATTCCGTTTCTTGGAATATGCTTTGGATTCCAGCTTGCTGTAATAGAGTTTGCAAGGCATGTCGTTGGACTGGAGGGTGCAACGAGTTCCGAGCTTGTTGAGGATAGTGGTGAGAGTGTGCACAGGGTTATAGATCTGCTGCCGGAGCAGAGGCAAATTGAGGAAAAGGGGGGAACAATGAGGCTGGGAGATATAGAGGTTACAATCAAGCCCGATACTATGGCCTACCGGCTCTATGGTAGGGAGAAAATCTACGAGAGGCACAGACACAGATACGAGGTTAATCCGGAGTACATTCCGGTTATCGAGGAAAATGGTCTTGTATTCAGTGCGTACTCTGATGGGGGTAGAAGAATGGAAATCGCCGAGTTGCCGGAGCACAGATTCTTTTTTGCTACCCAGTTCCATCCTGAGTTCAAGTCTCGTCCCTATAACCCTTCTCCGCCTTTTGTGGGTTTTGTGAGTGCAGCGTTGAGGTACAAGAGGGATTGCGATGGATGTTGAGAAGTTTGTTGAAAATGCAATTAAGGAGATAAAAGAAAAGGTTGGGGTCGGAAAGGCAATAATAGCGCTTTCGGGTGGAGTTGACAGTTCTGTATGCACAGTGCTCGCTCACAGGGCCATCGGCGATAAGCTGATACCGGTTTTTGTGGACACGGGTCTGATGAGAGAGGGGGAGCCAGAGAGAATAAGGGAGATTTTCGGTCACATGGGGCTTGTGTTCATAGATGCAAAAGATGAGTTTTTCGCAGCACTGAAAGGGGTAACTGATCCGGAGGAGAAGAGAAAGGTTGTTGGAGAGCTATTCGTCAGGATCTTCGAGAGGGTCGCGGAAGAACACGGGGCAGAGTATCTTATTCAGGGAACGATTTATCCGGACATAATCGAGAGCCAGGGTGGAATAAAAAGCCATCACAATGTGGGTGGCTTTCCAACATCTTACAGATTCAAGGATGTCATAGAGCCGTTGAGGGAGCTTTACAAAGATGAGGTCAGAGAGGTGGCGAGATATCTCGGCCTGCCAAAAGAGATTTCGGAGAGAATGCCATTTCCGGGGCCAGGACTGGCAGTGAGAATCGTTGGCGAGGTCACACCGGAGAAGGTTGAGGTCGTGAGGAAGGCGAACAAAATAGTTGAGGAGGAGCTTGAGGATTATGATAAATGGCAGTGTTTTGCAGCTTTGATTGGAAAAGCAACCGGTGTGAAAGGAGATATCAGGGTGTGGGGTTATGTTATCGCCGTAAGAGCTGTGGGTTCGAGAGACGGGATGACGGCCGACCCGCTCAACATCGACTATGAAAGGCTGAGAAGAATTGCTCTGAGGATAACCGGAGAAATAGACAAAGTCTCAAGGGTTGTTTACGACATCACTCCCAAGCCTCCTGCAACCATAGAGTATGAGTAGCCCCACTTCTCACTTTTTCACCAATAGTTGTTATGTTGGTGAGTCGAAACACTTATAAACCTGTAGTATTGCTACCTATATTCAACGGTGAGATAATGCACGCCATAGAAATTGAGGGTGTGACGAAGTGTTATGGTGAGTTCAAAGCTCTTGACGATCTTACACTCCATGTTGAGATGGGAGACGTTTTTGGTTTTCTCGGGCCAAATGGCGCCGGAAAAACGACGACAATTAACGCTGCACTTGGTTTGATCAGACCAGATTCCGGAAATATAAGAATCCTGGGAATAGATGTGGAGGAAAAGCCGGTTGAGGTGAAAAAAGTTTGCGGATACCTCCCGGAAAATTACGGCTTTTACGACAATCTTTCAGCAATGCAGAATCTGACCTACTACGCTGAGTTCTATGGGATCAGGTCCAGAGATTACCTGCAGGAACTTCTTGCCATGGTTGGACTCGAAAATGCTGCTGAAAAGAAGCTGAAGGAGTTCAGCAGAGGGATGAGGCAGAGGCTTGCTCTCGCACAGGCCCTGATAAACGACCCGGAAGTGGTTTTCCTCGATGAACCCACAAACGGGCTTGACCCCTCAGGCATAGCCGACTTCAGGAGAATAATTCGGAACCTCAACAGAGATGGAAAAACGATCTTCTTTTCCTCTCACATACTTGCTGAGGTCAGGGAGGTTTGCAGGAGTATTGGCATTATCAGCAAAGGGAGGCTTTTGAAAACGGGCAGGATTGATAAGCTGAACAGCAAAATGTCCATAATAGTTCAGACAGAGCCTCAGGCGGATGAATCACTGCTCAGGGAGTTTGGAGACGTCAGCTTTGATGAACAGCAGGATGCATTCGTAATTGATGTGGAGAGGGACTGCAGGGTTGAAATTTCAAAACGCCTCTTCGAGAGCGGGTATATTGTGAAAGAACTGCATCTCAGAGAACCTACTCTGGAGGAGGTTTATTTCAGCATTGTGGGGTGAAACCTTGAAGGCCATTATTGTAGCAAAAAAGGAATTTGCAGATATGATAACGAGCAAGAGATTCATAATTTTGCTTGCTGCAATGATTCTGCTCTATCTCCTGTTCACGACTCAGATGGGATCGTTAACTGTCGTGTCTACAGGGGGAATTATCGGTTATTTCGGCACCTCATCTATTTCGCTTGTTGGGGGAATCTTTGGACTTGCATTGGGATTTGATGCAATTTCAAGGGAAAAAGAGAATGGAACGCTACGCACCTTACTCACTCATCCGGTTTTCAGGGATGAGATTGTTCTGGGAAAGGCAATTGCCGCATTGCTAACCATCTGCATCATAGTCTTCATAACGGTTCTTGTCATGGTGGGGACGGCAGCCTTCTACGGGTACATTCCGGACTTTAACGATGTGGTTGTCCTTGCGAAGTTTTCGCTGACCACGGTGGCTTACCTCTTCACATTCTTCTCAATTGCATTCTTTTTCTCTGCGATACTCAAAAGCTCTTCCAACGCCATGACAGCCTCATTTGCCGTATTCATTCTTCTTGTGATAATTCTGCCTGTATTCAGCTTTTTCATTGCACAGGCAATTGTCGGCCCTCCTCCTCAGCCGCCGGATATAGATTACACCGTGAATGACCCGTCCTACTATGAGAATATTCACGAAAGCCCTGAGTGGAAGAAGTATGAAAAGGAGAGCAGGGAGTACTATCAAAGACAGGAGGAAATAATGTCCACACTCATGCTGTTCTCTCCTCAGGAAAGCTACATGGCGCTTGTTTCTTCCTTTGCTGCTGAAAAGTCCACGATATTTGGAACTGTTGATACAACAAAAAGTGCGCTCAGCTTTGTAATTGTACCTCTTGCTCTCTTCACAGCAACATACGTCAGATTCACGAGGGAAGAGTTATGAGGTGGATATTTTTTCTGGTGGCTGCTTTACTGTTGACAGGATCTGTGGAGTGTATAATCTCCGAAATTCAGGTTTCCCCAGGGGAGAAGGTGACATTGCCTCTCACCGTAAAAAATGAGGATAACGAGGAGAAAACAATACGCCTTTCTTACTATTTCTCCGGTGGAGAAAGCATCGATGGATATTTTTACTATGATAACAAGAGAGTTAGTTCGATAAGGTTAAATTCGAGCGAGTCTGTAGATGTGTATTTCTCTTTCGTAGCTCCCGAAAAAGAGGGGAGGTACTTTCTCACGCTTTACGGGGATGGCAGTACCAGTGTCCGGTTGAAGGTAGCGTATCCCGCCAAACCGCTTGAGGTAACCTCGGACATCAGGGGCCTGAAGATGGAGGCCGGTGATGTGGCCGAACTGGATGTGAGTGTCGAAAATACCCTCAGTGCACCTTACGGAGTAAACCTAAGCTGCAAAGCACCAAAAAACTGGGAATGCAGCTTTTATGAGGGGGATAGTGAAGTTTACAAAATTGTGTTAGATAAGAATGAGCGAAGAGAGCTGAAGTTCAGGATCGATACGGATTCTTCGACAGATGTTGGAGTGTACAGGGTTTCGATGATGTTTAACAACCAGGTTGAGACTCTGGAGGTGTACATAACACAGTCTCACGCTGGAGAAAAAGGAGAGGTGAGATTGAAAGTGGTGGATAAAGATGGAACAGGAGTTGCAGCAGCAAGAGTAATCGTTGGAAACGAGACGTTTTTCACGTCAGGTGATGGTGAGGCAATATTCGAGATCTCACCCGGAAATTATGATATCAGGATAGAAAAGGGCGGGTACTACGAAAAGACTTTGCGAGATGTGAAGGTCAAAGGGGGGAGAACGAATGATCTGGGGACTGTTTTTCTTGAAAAAAAGGCTTATTACGCCGAACTCTCTGTCGGCAGTTCGAAAGTTTCGGCGACGATTGGAGATGTTACGACCATCAGCATCAGACTCGAAAATCGGGGATATGCTGAGGACAGCTATGTGCTGAGTGTGGAGGGTTTGCCGGCCAACTATAAGTTCACGTTCAAGGAGGGAAATCTTGCAGTTTCGGAGGTTTTTGTTGATCCTGGGGAATCAAAAGACCTTACCTTGGAACTGTACGTGCCACCGAACGCAGAGCCAGGGGAAATACAGGCAGAAATAGTGGCTAAAGGCAGGTATGAGGCCACGCAGAAAATAACTCTTACGGTTGTGGGGGAGTTCAGAATTTATTTCAGTCTGGAGGGTGGGCAGTATTCTCTTACAGCCTCGCAGGGAGATGAGATTGAGGCAACTGGACACGTCACAAACGCTGGAAGAGGGGCCAAGCTGACAAATGTCAAGGTTAACCTGGAATTGCCCGAAGGGTGGGAGGGTAAGGTGGAACCCGAGCTAATCCCGGTGTTGGGTCCGGGGGACGATGGTATTGTGAATCTGAAGATAAAAGTTCCTGCTAATGCAAAACCAAGTGAGTACAGAGTTACGGTTAAGGTCTTATCCGACCAGATCGACACCACAGATAGAATATCGGTGATAGTGAGGGAAAGGAGTTATGCGACATATGTGGGTCTGGGGATAATAGCTGTGGCACTGATCTCGCTGATTTTGCTGATAAAAAAGGTGGGAAGGCGGTGAAACCGTGAATTAAAAAGTGAAGAATTATCTAACACCGAGCAGATTTCTCGCAATAATCAGCTTCTCGACTTCCTTGGCGCCCTCGTATATCTCCGTTATTTTTGCGTCTCTGTAGAATTGATTTATCGGATACTCATCTATATAACCGTAACCACCGTGGAACTGGAGAGCCCAGTTGCACGTCTCAACAGCGACCTCTCCTGCGTACCACTTAGCCATTGCAGAAAGTGCGTTGTCTGGCTTACCCTGTTCGACCTGCACGGCTGCCGCTCTGTATACGAGAGTTCTTGCTGCCTCAACCTTCGTTGCAAGCTCTGCCAGTCTGAACTGGATGTACTGGAATGCTGCGAGTGGAACATTGAAGGCCTTTCTCTGTTTCACGTAATCAACGACAAGCTTGAGTGCACCCCTGGCTATCCCCACTGCCTGAGCAGCAACCCAGACTCTGCTTATGTCGAAGAACTCCATCATGTAGTAGAAGCCCTTTCCCTCCTCACCAACAAGGTTCTCATTCGGAACTCTGACGTTATTGAAGCTCACCTCTGCCGTATCACTTGCACGAATACCCATTTTCCCTGTTATCTTGGTTGCCTTGTACCCTTCTCTGTCGGTCTCGACAATGAAGTAAGATATCCCTCTGTGCTTAGCCTTTGGATCCATTTCTCTCGTTCTTGCAGTCACAAGCAGGAAGTTTGCGATGGTTCCGTTGCTTATGAACTGCTTTGTTCCGTTTATAACCCACTCATCTCCTTCTCTGACTGCCCTCGTCTTGATGTTTGCCGCATCGCTTCCTGCGTCGGGTTCGGTGTTGGCCATTCCCATTATTACATCTCCCCTCGCAAGTTTCGGGAGCCACTTCTCCTTCTGTTCTTCACTGCCATGCAGGTTCAGGATCTCAAAGCCAAATGTTGGGATGAGGCAGGCAAGCCCCAATCCGGGATTTACGGCTGAAAACTCCTCCATTACTATCATTTTCTCTATTGGACCGTAACCTCCTCCACCGTACTCTTCTGGTATGTCCACTGCATGAAAACCCAGCTTTGCACACTTTCTCCAGAGTTCGAATGGGAACTTCTCATTTCTGTCGCACTCTATCGCCAGTTCGGGTGTAAACTCCTTTTCCGCAAACTCTCTGGCAGCTCTCCTTATATCTTCCTGCTCCTCGGTAAAAGTAAAACCGATTGCCATATCAAAAGTTGGAGGGGGGTATATAAATTCTTACTGGCCTTCGGGAGCTTTTATGTTCGGGAAAATTTCGTATCTTGCAGCCATCAGATCGGAAGGCGTGTCGATTTCTATCCACGGCAGTCCCCTTGTAAACTCGCAGTACACTTCATGACCGGAATCCATCATCGACTGAAACGCCTCCTCATAGAATACCTTTCTCCCCTTTTTATCCATGACCTTCGTAACATGCTCCTTCAGGTCGTCAACAGTGTTTCTGTGAACCTTTGCGATGCCTATATACTCTCCATCTGCTTTGTTCGGTGGAATTTGCTTGCTGATTCTTTTCACGACTCCATCGCTGATCTGTACCTTCATCTCTTCCTCTCCAAGCTTCTTGACGTTGTCAACCGATAAAACCAGGCTGTCGTCCTCGTTTTGGTGGATGTAAGTGAATATTTCTGGATGGAAAAGCACATCAGAGTTTAGAATGTAAAATCCGCTACTAACGTGGTCCATTGCGAGATATAGGCTGTATATGTTGTTTGTTCTTTTGTACAGACTGTTGTGCACAAACTTGAAATTCATGTCGAAACCGGAAAGATAGTCCTTGAGCACGTACCCCTTATGTCCTGTCACTATGATTACATCTTCAATTCCGTTTTTCATCAGTGTGTTGATGGTGTAATATATTAATGGTTTTTTTCCTATTTTGAGGAGAGCTTTTGGGATTTCACGGGTGTGATGACCCAGTCTTGAGCCAAAACCCGCTGCAAGTATTACTGCCTCCATGAAAAATGTTAAAAGGGGAGTTATTTAAAATTACCCATAAGGAGGTGATTTAAATTAAATGGGAGTATTTGCTGACAGAACTGGTCTATCGGAGGTTTTCTAAGCCTCTTGCAAAAATACTTTCAAAAACCGGCGTTTCTCCGAATGCCGTTACCATAATGGCCACCCTCGTCGGAATCGGGGCAGCAGCAGTCATAGCATCGGGTGAAATATACTGGGGTGTGCTCACACTCTTCATATCACAAATCCTTGACTGTACGGATGGCGATCTGGCAAGATTAACGGGAAGGGTTACGAGGGTCGGGGCATACCTTGACAGGGTTTTTGACAGGTTCGTTGATGCGGCCATAGTCATAGGGGTGGTGTATCTGGCTCCTTCGGAACTGTGGCTCGCCGGATTCATGGCTGTGGTGGGTTCATTCGGCGTAAGCATAACCAGAGCTATGGCTGAGGCGGAAGGGGCTGAATGCAAGGTTGGAATTGGTGGAAGGGACACGAGACTGGCAATCATCATGGCCGGACTTCTGCTTGGTTTTGCAACGGGGAAAGATGTTTCCCTCTACAGCCTGACTCTGTGGATTGTGGCGGTACTGGGGTTCATCACCACCATCCACAGAATGATCCACACGATGAAGCAACTTTAGTTTAATTTTTCTATGTGATGACAGGGCGGAAACTGGCATACTCACTGCAGCGCGAACAAGGCTGCGCCAACAGCCCCGATTATTTGAGGTTCAGGAGGAACCTTGATTTCCAGACCAAGCTCCTTTTCCAGAGCCATCTTCATCGCCCTGTTTTTCGCCACACCCCCGGTAAGAACTACGTCCGGCTCAACCCTCACCCTCCGTGCCATTGCGGCTATTCTGGATGCTATTGCCTCGTGAATTCCTGCCACAATATCCTCAACTTTTTCTCCGGAGGCGAGATGGCTGATAACTTCTGATTCTGCAAACACCGTGCATGTTGAGGAGATTTTCGTAGCTTTTTTTGCCCTTCTGGCCACATCTCCCAGTTCCTCTATTTTCAGGTTCAGAGCGGAAGCCATAACCTCGAAGAACCTGCCAGTACCTGCAGCACACTTGTCGTTCATGACGAACTCCGCAACCCTGCCATTTGCTATTGCGATAACCTTGCTGTCCTGTCCCCCTATATCTATGACGGTCCTTGCGGTGGGTATGAAAAACAGCGCTCCTTTTGCGTGACAGCTTATTTCTGTAATCTTTCTATCGGCGAATCTGACCTTGTTTCGTCCGTAACCAGTGGCGACGATTCTCTCGACATCATCCTTCACGACTCCTGCAAGCTTCAGGGTGTCATGAAACACCCTCTCTGCTGTCTCCTCGAGATTAGGGGTGACCTTTATAATTCTGTAGGCCACTAGCTCTTCGTCATTAACTATGGCACATTTTGCGGTCAAAGACCCAACGTCTATCCCTGCAGCAATCATGAAATCACTTCACCATCTCGAGGAATGCTTCTAGCCTCGTTTCAACCTGAGCCTCGCTGAATGCCCTTGAATCCACCATGTCCGCTTCGATCACAACCGAAGGTACATCAATCATTTTCTGCAGCTCATACTGTCCGAAAGAGTAGGGTTTACAGCTTCTGTTTGAGTGAATAACCACACCGTCAACATCGTAGAAGTCGATCAGCCTGTTTATAGCATCCGCCATGTGCTCAAGTCCGATGTTGAGGTAGATGTAGGTGTAGGTTTCGGCCATGCTCCAGAAAATGTCGCTCCTGTCAATCGAAATAAAACCCGTCCAGGCGTTGGTGTATGTATCGGCGACAAGACATGCGTTCCTCTCCGCAAAAAACTCGGCCAGCCACTTGAGCCTGTACCAGATGGGTATGTTGTCCCAGAGAAGCCTTACCTCTTCGTTTTCGACTGCTCCCTCTCCCCTCTTTACTCTCTCCTCAAGCTCGTTCCTCATCTCTGCGTAGAATTCGATAGGGTAGTCCGTTCCTCTAAGGCAGACTATCGGGGCCATATTGATGAAGGCATCGAAGCAGGTTAATGGAGATGGCCTGTTCTTTGCCATTTTCAGCACCTCAGAGTAGGCGTTAACACCCTTAGCCGACCTGTCCAGCGTCTTCCTGAGCTTTAAATCGCTCATCTCTCTGCCAGTGGTTTTTTCCATGAAGTCCACGAACTCGTAAAGCTGGTCGTGAACGTACCTGACATAACTCTCTTTTATCTCCTTTCTCACGAAAGGGGTGTCGAGGATGAAAATGGGGACCTTGAAGATTCTGCTCAGAACCTCATACCACTTAACAACCGTATTACAGATGTTGTTACAGGCAAACAGGAAGGTGGGTTCTGGCAACCCGCCTATGGGGCTCGTCCCTGCATAAACACAACCCACGTCGCATCTGGCGTAGGAGCACAGGTCTCTCGAAAATCCTTTTTTCTCTGCAAAATCGCTGAAATAAGGACCCTGTTTTGCTGCGCCTATTAAAGCTCCGTGGTTCTCAGGATAGACGGGGTATATGTCCATCGCATAGAGCAGCTCAACGGGAGCACCGCTGGTTATCCAGGCGTTAACCTCTGCCTGCTTGCCCATCATATAGTAGCCACCCATTATCTGTTTCATTCTCTCAGCGGATTTGAGCTTCTTCAGTGTCATGCTATCACCTCGTAGAACGCCTCAATCCTGGTCCTTAGCTGTTCGTATGATGCTATGGGAAACTCCAGTTCCAGCAGCATGACACTCTTGCCCATCTTCTCAAGCTCTTCCCTGAGCTGCGGATAGTCGTAGAACTGGGGCTCGCAGAACTTAAGAAGCAGGAAAACAACACCGTCGCAGTCTTTCGCCATCTCAAGGACGTAGTTAAATCTTTCGTCGCTGGGAAAGTGTTTCGTTGGACAGGGGGCTTTATTGAAGTACTTTTCCACCAGAAACCTCAAACCATCCTCGATGCTTTCAATTTCCCTCAGAGGTGTGTTGAAGGTGAAGAACCTCGTTCCCGTGCAGATGTCATCTTTTAAAGCAAAACCTGCATCTTCAAAAAGCCTGTAAACCTCTACAAAGGGACAGACACTGCCAATAATCAGAACTCTGGGTCTCCCGGCAGATTTTTCCGCCACCTTTAACCTCTCATCAACAAGTTTTATGGCATCTCTGACGTTCATTTCCTGAACTCTTCTCACCACCTCGTAATCAGGTTTGATCTCGAACAGCCTTTTTAGCTTTTCCTCAAGCTCAGAGTAAAGCTTTAAACTGTCATTCAGACTGTCAGTTGTGACCTCTCCACCCCAGTTTTTTAAAACTTCCACCAGGTCGTGTAGCTCCCTGAAATAGTACTCCTTGCTCATGCTATCAATCCTTGTTGGAAATTCAAGGTTGTAGACCTTCATTTCTGTGTTTCTCTCCCATATGTCTGCCAGCCTCATGAGGGTGTCGCAGCACCTCGTAAACACCACTGCCTGTATGTCCAGCTCCCCTCTCAGTGCTCTTTCAAAACTCCCTCTTGCCTGAGAACAGGCGTAACTCTGAATGTGGGCGGAAGCAAGACTGATCTGCTCGCCACCGGCAAAAATTCTTACGGGAGTAAAGCCAGCAGCATCAATCAGCTCCTTAGGTGTGTAAGTGCAGAGATATCCAACGTTCATGAAGGGTTTAACAAGCTAAAAAATTAAAAATTTTTCCAGAAGAAGGTTTACTTTGCAAGGACAATCTCAATTGTGGAGACGTTCGATCTTCTGCCCTGCTCAGATTCGAGCTCTTCCGTGTCTATCTTAATCTCCTTTACCTGAACTCCAGGCATGAATCTGTTCCTGACGATCTCTGCTACATCAACAGCCCTGCTGATAGCTCTACCTCTCGCCTTGATCACGACCTCTGTGGCGCCCTCGTTCAACTGGGTCAGTGTTGCGAGCACGTAGTTCATTACGGGTTTGTTTCCGACATAGACTACCTGTTCAGCCATGTTTTTCACCTCAGTCCTTCTTTGCTGGGCGAGGGAATTTAAATTTATTGAAAAATAATTAATCATTTTATTTCTTTGATGCTGGAAAAGTCCTCAACCATCCCAGATCAGGCAGATACAGTCTTCTGAGATCTTTCAGACCTATTTTAAGCATGGCCAGCCTTCCTATACCCAAACCCCATGCAAGAACCTTCCCCCTTATCCCGAGAGGTTCTGTAACTTCCTTCCTGAAAATTCCTGCACCGCCGAGCTCAACCCATCCAAGCCCCTCAACATAAACTTCCGGCTCCACGCTGGGCTCTGTGTACGGGAAGTATCCCGGCCTGAATCGGACATCTTCAAACCCCATCTTTGTGAAGAATTCTTTAAGCAATCCGAGCAGATGCCTGAATCCCACGTCTCTGTCTAGAACGACCCCTTCGAGCTGGTCGAATTCAGGAAGGTGGGTGGCGTCAATGGTCTCTCTTCTGTAAACTCTATCGATGCAGAATGCCTTCTGGGGCGGATCGGGATTCTCTGCCAGATAATGAATGGTTATCGCCGTGGTGTGAGTTCTCAGGACGAGCTGTCTGGCCTTTTCAAGACTCCACTCTCCACCCCAGCCAGTTGATCCTGTGGTCCAGCCATTTTCATGCGTCTGCCTGACTTTTTCGACGATATCTCCTTCAAGATCGACATAGCGATCGAGGTAAAATGTGTCCTGCATGTCTCTTGCGGGATGATCCTGAGGCTGGAAGAGGGCGTCGAAATTCCAGAAAGCCGGCTGGACGTAGTGGCCTTTAATTTCTTTGAAACCCATTTCAAGAAAGACCTTCCTGCACTCTTCAATTATTCTCTCGTATGGGTGAATCTTTCCCCCGTAAATTTCCTTCGACGGGATTGAAACGTCATATTTCAAGAATTCCTTGCCTTTCCAGCTACCATTCAGAAGCATTTCCGGTGTTAGGTCGGTTATTATATCCAGAAGCTCTATTTCCGGTTTTTTAACTATCTCAATTAAAACCTTTTTCAGCTCATCTCTACCAACAAGCTTTCTTCTCTCCAGAGGCTTAACGACATCAGTTTTAAGGGCTCTGCCTTCTTTTATCATCTTCAGAATTTCCTTTTCTTCAAAAGCAGGCTCCTTTACCAGTTTTATTTTGCCCTTCTCAATCTTGACCAAACCTTTTTTTCTCAGCCATCCCAGTCCTATCTGAAATTCTCTTCCCAGTTTTTCTCTAAGCTCGTCAATACTTTCAACACCCTCTTTAATGAGTGAAGCCAGCTTTTCCTCTGGCAGACCCTCTCTGCAGTATTTTTCACCCTCATCGGTCACTTTAAATCTGACTTCAGATTTTTCAGTTATCCTTACATAACCCTTATCCTGAAGAAGATATGCGGCCTTCAATACAGCATCCCTGCTCATTCCTGCTATTTCAGCAGCCTCTTCGGGTGTGTATATTTTCCCCGTATCCAGCGACTTAAGAAGCATGATTTCGATTTTTGAAAGCATGGGGAGTGGTATCAGAAATGTTTTAAAAGTGTTTTCTGATTAAAATTACACAATTAATTTTGGGGTGGTGCTGTGGAAAGTGCAGTTGAGATGGTGGATAGGCTGAGGAGTGGTGAACTAAAGCCAGTGGACATTCTCGAAGAGTGTCTGGCGAAAATAGAGGAACTCAATCCTAAAATCAATGCGTTTGTGACTCTGAATGAAAAGGCAAGGGAGGATGCAAAGAGTGTTGATACGACTCTCCCACTTGCCGGATTGCCTGTTGCGATTAAAGACAACGTTGAAACCAAGGGTTTGAGGACAACTTACTGCTCGAAACTTTACGAAAACTATGTGCCTGAAGAGGATGCTGTGCTTGTGGAGAGGCTTAAGAAGGCTGGGGCGGTGATTGTCGGCAAGACCAACCTGCCAGAGTTTGGACTGATTGCTTACACCGACAATCCCATGTTTGGTCCTACAAAAAACCCGTGGGATCTGTCCAGGACGGTGGGAGGAAGCAGTGGTGGTAGTGCTGCTGCTGTGGCGGCAGGAATGGTTCCAGTTGCGAGTGGGAATGATGGAGGAGGAAGTATAAGGATTCCAGCTTCGTTCTGTGGTCTGTATGGTCTTAAACCCAGTTATGGAAGAGTGCCGTGCTATCCGGCCCTGCCGATTTTCGTTGGCCTGCATTCTGAAGGATTTCTGACCAGATATGTGGAGGACACAGCTTTGATGCTCGATGTTGTGAAGGGGAGGGACAGCAGAGACATGCAGTCTTTACCTGATGACGGAGTAAGTTATCTTGAGGCGATAAAAGAACCTCCAGATAACGTAAAAATTGCCTACTCTCCTGATTTGGGTTATGCAACCGTTGATCCTGAGGTTGAGGAAATTGTGAGGAAGGCGGCGTTCAAACTTGAAAAATTCGGGGAGGTTGAGGAGGTAAAAGTCTCTGCACCCAGTCTCGAGCCAGACCTGGTTACAAAGGTTGTTTTAGAGGTCACCACATTTCTGGGAGAGAGAATGGAGGAGTGGAAGAAAATAACGTTTCCACCCTATCTGGGCTTTTTCGCCCTTGCAGACTCTTTAACTTACAGAGAGTACATCAAAATTGAAGAGAAGAAAATGGAGCTCTGGAGATCTCTCAGGAAGGTGTTTGATGAATACGATTTTCTCATAACACCCACAGTTGCAGTTAAGCCTTTTGAGATAGGCAAGCTTGGCCCAGATGAGATTGCAGGAAAGCCCACCACGCCAATAGGCTGGATGCCCTTCACGTATCCGTTCAACTTCACCAAACAGCCAGCAGCATCAATACCTGCGGGATTCAGCAAAGATGGCCTGCCGATTGGGATGCAGATCGTTGGAAGACATTACGACGATGTAGGGGTGCTGAGAATATCCAAGGCGTTTCAGGATATCAGCCCATGGCAGGATAAGGTTCCGAGCCTGTAATTTTTAATTTTTTTGTGTTAGAATGTCGGGACAAGGTGTTCCGTTCCACACCAGCGGCATAGTTAAGAAAAAAGTGAACCGAACTAATCGAGTTCAACGATCTCACCGGTTCTGTCGTAAACTTTCAGCCCTTCCACTTCCTGAAGTTTTTCCGCAAATTCCTCTGACTTCAAAATCTCAAGAAATACCCCAACGGCCTTCTTATTCAGTCTGTCTTTTCTGATTAAAAAGTCGTACTCCTCGCTCCTGAGCGGGATGAAATCCAGGCCGTACTGTACTGCAACTGTTTTAATACCCACTCCCACATCCGCTTTTCCGCATGCAACGGCAATCGCAACCGATGTGTGGGTCTTTGCCTCAACGGCGTACCCATCAATTTCACTTACAATCTCCACGAAATCAGCTCCTTTCTCTCTGGCAAGCTCTTTCAAATACATGTCCGTCAAGATTCTTGTCCCGCTACCTCTGTTTCTGTTGATGAATGTCACGTCATTTCTCAGCAAGTCTCCAAAGCCCTTGATTCCTTTAGGATTGCCCTTCGCCACAATCAGCCCCTGCTCTCTCAGATATCCCTTTACAAGCACAGCATTCCTGACCCCATACTTCTTTATCAACGGCTCATTGTAAACACCGCTCTCATCAAGCAGGTGTGTTCCGGCAATATCGGCTTCTCCACGCTTAATTGCCATTATCCCTCCGGTGGAGCCAGCATTGATGACCTTGGTCGTGAAAGTTTGCCTTTCCCTCATGAGTTCGAGGAGTTTTTCCACACCAATGCAGTGACTCCCTATGATCATCAGATCGGCCGGTTTCAACTCGCTGTACAGCCTTACATCAACCTCTTCCTCCTCGTCAAGCATAACAACGTTTTCGGGAACCTCAACAAAGCCATCGGTAAAGGCAAAGGCAGTGACGGCACCGCTGTATGAACCACTGACAGGATAAGCAGAGTAACCTGCAGAACCCCTTACAACGTTGACGGGCAGGTATTCCCTCCGTCCCTCAGCCGAAAACACTTTTACAGCAAGCCTGGCTCTGATTGTTTTTCCACTGTTATCGGCAATTCCTGCCATTTCTCGTAGCAATGGAGCGACGACGACCTCGAAGATTGTCAGCGCTGAAGTTGGATAGCCTGGTAGACCGAAAACAGGCTTTCCATTGGCGATAGCAATTATTGCCGGCTTTCCCGGCTTTATTGCGATTCCGTGAGCCAGCACTCCCGGTTCCCACCTGTCCAGTATTCTGTACATTACATCCCCCGCTCCAGCAGATGTACTCCCGCTTGTTATGACTATATCTGCCTCCCTCAAAGCCTTTTCCACGATCTCACGCATCTCCTCTTCCCTGTCCCTTACAATTCCCATCAAAACAGCTTCTCCACCGTTCTCCACCACCGCCGCTGCTATGCTGTATGAGTTTACGTCATAGATCTTGGCATCCTCAAGGTTCTCTCCTGGATTTGTCAGCTCGTTTCCGGTCGAGATTATCGCCACTTTCGGTTTTCCGTACACTGCGACCTCTTTTAGTCCACAGGCTGCCATAACCCCTATTTCCCTGTGGGTCAGTCTCGTACCGGCCCTCACGATTAACTCTCCTGCCATAACATCACTGCCCGCAAACATCACGTTCTCTCCAGGTGAGACCGGCCGGAAAACTTCAATGGAATCGCCCCTCTTTCTGGTGTATTCAACCATAACCACAGCGTTAGCTCCTGCTGGCATCATTGCTCCCGTTGCAATTTCTGCAGCTTCTCCTTCTTTTATCTCAACGTCAGGCTTTATTCCGGCCTCAATCGTTCCGACAACTCTCAATGAAACAGGGTTATCTTCCTCGGCTTCAAAGGTATCCTCTGCTCTCACAGCGTAGCCATCCATCGTCGCTCTGTCGAATGGTGGAACATCGGTTTGGGAGTAGACATCCTCTGCAATTATCCTCCCAACCGCTTTTTGGATAGGAAGATGCTCGACTTTCCTTTCGGGTTTGAAGTGGCTGTAGAGTCTGCTGATAGCTTCATCGATCGTTACAATCTCTCTGAAAACCTTCCTCATTCAAACACCTCTGTTATATCTCTCAGGAGAGTTATCTCAACTTCGTCCCCTTCTTCGTAACCCTCTCTGTCTTCTGGAACTATGAGGAGGGCGTTGGATCTTACGAAGGAGCTTAAAATCCCAGAACCGGAAATTCTGATTGGATATACTTTTCCATCGTCCCACAAAACCCTGACGTTGCTTCTTACCCCGATCTCGGATGGCACTCTTCCCTGCAGAATTCCCCTCTGCCTGCTCCACTTTCTGGCTACGATTCTGACGTTCATGAGTTTGTAGAGGGCGGGGATGACGAAGGTGTAAAAACCGAGCAGAGCTGCTGCAGGTGAGCCGGGAAGCATGAATATGGGCTTGTTTTCAGCAACTGCTGCGGCAGTCGGCATACCCGGCTTCATCGAAACGCCGTGAAATACGATTTCACCAAATTCGGAAACGACTTCCGGAACAACATCTTTTGGTCCGACTGAAGTTCCTCCGGTGATAACAACTGCATCGTACTTCAGGGCACTTTCCAGTTTTTCTCTTATCTCGTTTTTGCTGTCTCTGGCAATGCCAAGGCTAATGGCCTCAAACCTGTGCTCAAGCAGGGCGTTGCAGAGCATCGGATTGTTTGAGTTGTATATCTTCGCACCGTCTGACCTCTCTCCAAGCTCAACAAGCTCGTTGCCGGTGGTGATAACCGCAACTCTTGGTCTGCGGTAAACCTTAACCTTTTCAATTCCGAGTGAAGCCAGAACTCCGGCATCCTGCGGTTGCAGAATTTCTCCTTTTTTCAAAATCACTTCTCCATGCTTTACGTCCTCTCCTTTTCTTGACACGTTCTTCATTGGAGTTACAGACTTCAAAATCTCAACGAAGTTTCCATTCAGCCTTGTGTACTCAAGCATAACCACAGCGTTAGCTCCTGCTGGCATCATTGCTCCCGTTACAATTTTTACGGCCTTTCCTGGCTCAATGGAAATGTTGGGAACCTCGCCAATTTCAACACTTCCTGATAGCTCGAGCAGAATGGGGTTGCTGATTGAAGCTCCGAATGTGTCCTCTGCCCTCACAGCGTAGCCATCCATAGCTGCTCTATCGAATGGTGGAACCTCAAACGGGGCTTTAACGTCTTCGGCAAGTACGTGACCGTAACAGGAGTAAACACCAACTTCTACAATGTCAAGAGCCTTAAGTCTGCTTATGAGCTTTTCAAGGGCAGAATTAACGCTTTCTCTCTCTCTAAACCCAACTTCCCTAATCATTATGTTTGAGTATGCACATCGGTTATTTATCTCTTATCCAGTCCGAAGAGAGAATTCCGTGAAATCTACCCTTTTGCAGGAGCTCCAGACCTCTACATCTCTGTCGGCTACCACCACAACGCCGTGTGTTGCAAGCTCTTTGATCAGATCTGCAGCTTTACGAAAGCTTTTCCTCTCTATCCCGACCAGCGGATCGTCCAGCAGATTCACCCTGCGCTTTAGAACGTAGGGGAGGGTTAACTGCACCATCCTTTTTTGACCCTGTGAGAGTGTGGAGAAAGGCCAGTCGGCAAGATCATCAATTCCGAAAAACATTAACCCATCCTCCAGCCTTCTTAACGCTTCGCGCCTGTCAACACCGTAAAGGGAGCAGAACACGAGCACGTAATCTCTTGGTGTAATGTACTCCGGAACGTCTATTTTTTCGGTCAGGTAGAACACTTCCCTGGCCGGCACGCACCTCACAACTCTACCGCTCACCGGTCGCAGCATTCCGGCGAGGGTCTTGAGAAAGGTACTCTTCCCGACACCGTTCGGGCCGTAAATGAGCGTTGGAACTTCAAACTCCATGCTGATCTCCCTCGTTATTGCTGTCCCACCGTATCCGCAAACGAGATTTTCAACCTTCAGCATCCCAATCACCCAATAAGTTTGCCAGATCGAGCGGAATTAGAAATAGGTGCAGAAGGAAAGGTAAAGAAAGCCAGAAATTTCCGGAGATGCTGTATACCGCAACTCCCACAAGCGAGACCACAAGCGGAGATAGAGAGGAGAGTAGTGCCCTGTGGACGGGCAGCTTGGACGTTACAACCAGAACCCGGAGAGGTGTTACCTCCACACTCTCAACCCTGTCTCCTGCTGCAGCGACGTGTAAAACTTCGTGAAGGAAAATTGAAAGGTAGATCGCGAGCAGACAGGCTTCAGCATTGAGCCAGAAACTGAACCAGCACAAAGCTGGAAGAAAGGCAACTTGCAGCAGCCAGAATACTCTGTTTTTAAAAATACCCCCGGCGAGCTTGAGGAAGAAATTCACCCAACCACCTCGCGATTTTTACGTCGAGATCGTAGAGGCAGAGGAGTATTGGTAGAAGAAGGGCAGTGGCTGGAAAGGACAGACCAAAAACTATGATAAGATACAGAACCAGAGAGAGCAGCGAGCGGGACGATCTGTCGGGATCTGCCGGGATAATGAGGCATGCAAAGGCTGCGGCTAAGGAGAGGTGTGTAAGTGTGATCAAATCTGTCTGCAGTATGTCAGAGAGTAAGGTGGAAATTGAGAACATTGCGATCAGGGATAAAGCAAATGCGGAGAATACAGCCGTAATTCTACGCTTTAACGGTGTTCTGACGACAAGTCTGAGTTCGTCAACTCTCACATCAATGCTTCTGGCGAAGACCAGCAGTGTGAATGGAAGCAGGCGGATTGCCTGAGAAAGTTCAGGTCTGAAGTGCAGTTTGAAGACTTTTGCCGCATTGAAGTTGTGGAGAATCATCGCGAAAATCGGTGTTAGGATGGCAAGGATCAGACTGATGGAATACCCGTAAATTTCACCGGGCAACGTGTGCAGTTGAAAGGAGATATAAAACAAGAAGGGCGATGCTGTCACCAGACCCAGACGTCGTGAATTAAAATTTTGAAATAAATTCTGACTATTTGCATACACACCTGATCTGGACCTCAAACAGGTTTTTCCATACTATCCCGCACTCTTTCACGCTCCAGTTGCAGGCAAATGCCGCACAAACTCCGCATGCTCCACCGTAGAGTGCAAGGGCGGCAACGGCCACAACGAGTATAACAACAACTATCCCGTAGTAGTAGTACCTGCCACCCCTCTTTTCCACTATCCTGTCTACCAGAAGTGTGTACACTGCGGCGGAAAACGCGGAGAATAACAGCGCCACTGCCATGTCAATGCGGTAGGTAGTAAGACCACCGGTGCTGACCTCGTAAACCCACGGAAGGTTCACACCCTTCGAGGCGAGTAGGTGCTTAGAAATACAAAACTCGGCAACATCAAAGCTGCCACGATTACCATGTATATCAGCTTCGTGTACTTTCTCGAACTCGGCACCTCCTTCACCTCCCAAAGTTTTTAACATTTTGGTATCACATGTCAAATATTTAAATTTTTCTGTATTATAAAAACGTAAACACGAGATTTATTCGAAAAGAGCGTAGATTACAGAGTTCAAATGATGTTGACACGGTAAATTTTCTGTTTACTGATTTCGAAACGTACTTTAACATCTGATAACTATCAGCAAATTTTCTATGCCTAACTCCGACTCTCCACAGTGGACATCCTATCCAGGAACAGATGTAAGATGTTGAAAATTCTGGCTCGAAGAGAGAAAAGAACATCCGAACTCGTGTCGGATTTGGGAATCAGCAAAACTGCCGTTTCCCGGCACATAACCCGGCTTAAAGAAGACGGACTGATAACCAAAGACGATGGCAGGTTCAGGTTAACCGGAAAGGGAAAATTGCTTGAGCGAGGAAACTCGAAGAAACGATTGAGTTTGTGGAAAGGTATCCGGACTTCTGGACGTCGCACGACACAGAACAGATACCGGAATCCATGAAACTCAGAATTTGGAAAATCGGTGATTACACTGTATTAAGAGGAGATCGGACGAATTTTCTCGGCAATTCTTCGATCCTTGCATCTGCGCTAAAAAATGTGAAATTGGTGAGGGCCGTTTTCAGCGTCGTGCTCCCCGAATTCTTGACGACACTCGCTGAAATTTCCAAACATGCGGACGTTTCAATCGTCGTAACAGAAGATGTGGTTAAATTTTTTTGAATGAAAAAATCACCCGGAATGCCGGCGTTTTCATTAACAATTCAGCGAGGCTTCTTTGCCTAACTACAGACAGGAAACTCTGTTTGGCCCCCTATTATTTAAATGGGGAGTTCGACATTTCGTCGATTTTGCTCAGCGACACCCCTTCGGCCATAAACTGGGGTCTGGAGCTTTTTGAATGCTTTGAGAGATCTTCAAAACTGCTTCAACCTTAGGTATTGGCCAGTTATTTTCCGTCGGGAAAACCATCCGATCAGGCAACCGCAAAATTCATATGACATTAACTGATAGACTACCCAGAGGGCTCGTGGTCTAGGGGTTATGACGTCGCCTTGACGAGGCGAAGGTCCCCGGTTCGAATCCGGGCGAGCCCACTCACTTTTTAGAAAGTATCCGGGTTGGAATGGCGTGAAGATTGCTGTGAGAAAACCGGGTAAAATTATACATACTGCGACTATTTCTGTGTATTGATGACCCACATCAGGATCGCTCTTGCTCAGATAAACCCTGTGGTTGGAGACCTTGAGGGCAATGCAAGAAAGGTTGTTGAGTGGGCTGAGAAGGCGAAAAAACTTTCTGCTGACATTGTTGTTTTTCCCGAAATGGTTATAACAGGCTATCCTCCTGAGGATCTGCTCCTAAAGCCCGATTTCGTAGAGGACAACGTGAGATGGGCAACGTGGGTTGCACGGAATATCGACGGTATCGTGGCGATTTTCGGTTTTGTGGAGCAGTGTGATGACAATTACAACGCCGCTGCGGTTGCCAGCGGAGGTAAAATCGTTGCAACTCACAGAAAGATGTATCTGCCGAACTATGGAGTTTTCGATGAGCAGAGGTATTTTAAAGCTGGAGATGAACCTCTTGTTGTTGAAATTGACGGTGTGAGGGTGGGACTGGGAATATGTGAGGATATATGGTACCCTGATGTAGTCCAGATGGAGGCTCTTTCAGGAGATGCGGAAATAGTTGTGAACATCAATGCTTCTCCCTATCACGTCGGGAAATGGAGGTTGAGGGAGAAGATGCTCGCAACGAGGGCAAGCGATAACACGGTTTTCGTTGCATATCTCAACATGGTTGGTGGGCAGGATGAGCTGGTTTTCGACGGCCATAGCATGGTATTCGGCCCTGACGGCGAGCTGGTCGCTAGGGGAAAGCAGTTTGAGGAAGACCTCATAATTGTGGATCTTGACAGCAGAGAGGTCCTTCGCAAACGTCTCCATGATCCAAGGAGAAGGCAGGAAAAAGAGAAGGTGGGGGCAGGGGTGAATTTCGTAAGAGTGAAGCACGAGAGAAATGACAACAAACCTGAAATACCGGAAAGAAACGTTCTTCCTCCCCATCCTGTCGGTGAGATTTACAATGCTCTTGTGCTTGGTGTGAGGGACTATGTAAGGAAAAACGGGTTTAGGAAGGTCGTTATCGGACTATCCGGCGGGATAGACTCCAGTATAGTTGCTACGATCGCTGTTGACGCTTTAGGCTCTGATAACGTTATCGGCGTGAGGATGCCCTCTCCATACACCTCAAAAGAGAGTCTCGAGGATGCTGAGCAGCTTGCTGAAAATCTTGGAATCGAGCTGATAACACTGCCCATAGCCGGGATATTCGAGGCATACAGAAAAACACTTGCTCCTGTCTTTGCAGGACTCGGTGAGGATGTTACAGAGGAAAACATCCAGGCGAGGATACGCGGGAATCTGCTGATGGCTTTGTCGAACAAGTTCGGATGGCTTGTTTTAACAACAGGAAACAAGAGCGAGATGAGTGTTGGATACGCAACGCTTTACGGGGATATGGCCGGGGGATTTGCTGTGATAAAGGATGTGCCCAAAACCTTGGTTTATGAGCTGGCGAAATACAGAAATAAAATGGAGGATTCCCCAATTCCAGAGAGAGTTTTCTTGAAACCGCCATCAGCAGAGTTGAGACCGGGACAGAGGGATGAGGATGAACTTCCGCCCTATCGCATTCTCGATCCCATACTGAGGGCTTACGTCGAGGAGGACAGGAGCTGTGAAGAGATAGTGGCGATGGGGTTCGATGCCGAAATCGTGAGAAAAGTAATAAAGATGGTGGAGAGGAACGAATACAAACGCAGACAGGCACCACCGGGGATAAAGATCACACCAAGAGCTTTTGGCAAGGACTGGCGGTTTCCGATAACGAATCACTATCTGGAGTGCAGTCGGAGAAACCATCGAGCAGCAGACAGGACATCGAGCCAGTGGGGAAGTAACGCAGCTCAGGGGTAGGCAAATTATGGTACACCAAAGAACTTCTCAACATTCGCAAAAGATATCTGCAATCGGATTTATGTCGGAAGAGTAAGGAGGAGATAACTTCTCAGCCTTGTTTCTTTCAGGACGCTATACAATAAAAATCCTGCGATGTCGATACCAATTTCAGCTCCATCTAAGTTTCGCACGTTTTTCGCATGTGCGTTTTCCGTTAGCTTTGCTGGCCTCCCCCAAACTCCGGGATTTTTTAACCATGCGTAGCCTGTTGCTTTAGTGCCCCCATTAAGTCTGCTGTAACGCTCATATGTTGCTGTTTTCAGTAAGATTCTGGGTTTGAGAGGAAAAGATTGCTGGTGATGGGTTGCTGCGTGCCACGGAGTGTATGTGCCACAAAATGATTGGGGAAGGTTTGTTCAGAGACCATTGAGCAGAAAAAGCATTTATCTTGAACGTGTTTCCGGCAATCTACCGGTTCTTCATCTTCCTTTCCGATCTTTCCCATAAACTGTCTAGAGTTCTGATAATTTCCGTAATTCTGTCAACCTGTTCAATTATTTTCTGTCTGGAGTCGCTATTCTCAATTAATAATTCTGCAAAAGCTCTCAGAGCAGCGAGAGGATTTCTTATTCTGTCAACAAGATACATTATGATTAGAATATTTTCATAAAGCATATTGTATAGCTCATTTTTTATTTTCTCGTCTTCCAGTGATTTAAAGGCTAAGGCCAGGTCTTCCGAGAGTCTTTCAAACAAAATTTTTTCCTCTCTGTTAACTCTCTCCACGCATAGGTAGCCGAAATTATCTCCGCCATAGGTGATGGGAAAGTAGATGTCTTCAGGTTTCTCAGAGATTCTGGCGGAGTAGTCTGAAAGAATTTCCTCGACTTTTTTAATAAGCTCTTCTCTATTTCTGATTCTTGCTATTGCCTTGTTTACTTCGGCAACATTCTTCAACAGCTTGTTCAGGATTACGAGTTCTGTTATGTCCTTTGCTATAACCAGGCAGTGTCTTTTTCCGCCTATTTCTATGGGGACATAATGGTTGATGAAATGTTTGCCCTCTCGTTCATCCTGAAATGTTATGCCCTCATTTGTATCAATAACTTTTTTTGCAAAGCTCAACCTCCTTTCCGCCACCTCCCCTCCAATAATCTCAGAGGTAGACTTGCCAATGGGGTTCGTGCCCAGACTTTTAACCATCGAAGGATTTGCCTCCACGAATACACCCTCTTCCGTCAGGATAGCGATAAGATTTGGTGAGTTATTTACTATTTTCCAGTATTTCTCGGCACTTTCTCTCAACTGCTTGCGCCTCTTCACCTTCTCCGTCACATCTCGGAGTATAAGCAGCACGGCTTTTTCGTTCCTGAATCGTACCAGACTAGGTTTGGTTTCAAAATGTATTTCCCTTCCGTCTGGCAGAACAAATACTTCCTCTTTTGGTTCCACCTCTTCTCCGCTTAACACCTTCTTCATCCTTTCTATTGCTATTGGCCGATACTTGGGGTGAATAAATTCAACAACATCTCTTTTAAGGTCCTCCGCTCTGATGTATTCCAACACTTTTGGATTTGCGAATAGTATTTTTTTCCCCGTTGTGGATGACAATCGGGTCAGAACTTCTTTCAACAATAGTACAAAAGACTTCAAAATCGAGAAGTCTTTCAATAACATCATCGGAGGGATTTTCTCCGGGGAGCAGGATAAATCCGGCAAATTTTTTGACCTCATCCTGTAATTTTACGTCGCTCAAAATTGCTATATCACACTCCTCGATGTCGTTTTCGTCTTTAATTATAATTATCTTCATTGGAGCAATTTTGCTCAGAATCTTAAAAAATTTTCCAAATTTATTGTAGTTCCAGTTCTGATATTTTAACCTGCTTCCACCAATTTTTGTTTCGGATGCAGCCAGGATCAGGCTTTAGATAATCCCCAAAATAGTTGTAAGCCCTTGCTCTGCAGCCGCCACAGTAATACCTGTATCTGCATGTTCCACAACCCTCTATAATATCCTTATCTCGAAGATCCTCAAAGACGTGATTGTGGAGCCAGAGGTCTTCCAGACTCCTGTGATCTAGCTCCCTTATGTTTCCTACCTTCAGGGGAAAGAAAACACAGGGCTGGATGTCACCATTTGCCCTCATCGATATGTAAAATCTCCCCGCACCGCAACCCCCGATAAACCCGGCCAGCTCCCTCAGCCTGTCCCCCGCAGTTATATTGTAGAAATGGGTTGGCACCATGTTTCCCTCGCACTGAAGAGCAACTCTTGCAAATTGCGGTGCGGTGGACAGTAGCTGGATGCTTGAGGTGTGGTTCCTCTGATACAAGAACTTCAGCAGTTCCTCTCTTTGCTCAGGGCTGATATCTGCCTCAACAATTTCTCTCCCTCTTCCAGTGGGAATAAAGTTGTAATGCATGAACCAGTTAACGCCCAGTGTCTCGCAGAGACCTATAACTCCCTCAACATCCCTGTAGTTGTATTTCGTGACAGTCATGGAAACGTTGACAAACAGTCCTGCCTTAAGAGCATTCTTTATCCCTTCGACCGTTCTGTCGAATGAGCCGGATATTCCTCTGAACCGGTCGTGCGTCTGTTTAAGACCGTCCAAACTGATCTGCAGGTACCCAACTCCGCTCTCTTTTAGTTTTCTTGCAACATCTTCGGTGATAAGAGTTCCGTTAGTGGCAATTGCAACGTAGATTCCTTTATCAGCAGCATATTTTGTCAGATCAAATATATCTCTCCTTACGAGTGGCTCTCCACCGGAAAACGCTATTATGGTAACTCCAAGCCTGTCAAATTTGTCTATTGCATCGAAGGCTTCTTCAGTTGTTAGTTCGTCCTCCAAAGGCTTTCCGGCAGTCGCATAGCAGTGCCTGCAGCGGAGATTGCATGCGTAGGTTACATCCCAGACCACCTGAAAAGGTGCACCCGGAACAAAAGGTTTCTGCATTCCAAAATTAGCCAGACCCTTGATAACATTCGCTAAACCTCTTCTCCAGTAGGCATCCTTGAATTTCTCCTTCAGTTCCCCGTAGGTTACATTGAAAGCCTTTGCCCCCCTCTCCAGAACGGGTTTGACAACCTTCGAGGCCAATCTGCACTTCCAGCAGGCCTTGTCTCTGTAACCCAACGCAAGTTCGAGGGCGACCTCAAGCCTGTTTTTCTGACAGAGGTGACAGTAACCTGAGAGTGATTTTATTGCCGTCTTTGCTACAGGATTATCCACAACTTCAGCAAAAAACCTGATTCTGTCCATTTTACCCACCCTGCATAAGTATGTATTTCTGTATAAATGCATTGCGTAAAATTTATTCCCATGTAGGAACAAATTTGTTCATAGGATAGTTAAATATCAGGAATGGGAAAGGGGGATATGGGTATGAATCCGCTCCATGAGATCTCAGATGTGATAGAGAATATGAAGTTCAAACCATCAGACATCAGAATATACTCACTTCTTCTGGAGAAAGGGGAGATGAGGGTGAGTGAGATTGCAAGAGAGCTTGGTCTTTCTGTCAGATTTGTCAGGGACAGGTTGAAAGTGCTGGTTAAGAGGGGAATCGTCAAAAAAGAGCTAATTGAAAGGGGATGGGTGGGCTACATTTACAAAGCTGAAAAACCCGTAAAAGTTCTGGAGAAGATAAAATCAGGGCTAATTCTGGAGTTTGAAAGAATTGAAAAGAGCCTCACGGATTGAATTTTACATGCACCGCAAATCCCCCTCCAATTTTCTTAATTCTCTCGATGCTACAACCCACGATTTCTGACCTCCCGTCACATATTGTTGGAGAACTGCTGCCGCCTATGAACATTGGGGCATAGTAGATTCTCATCTCATCAACCAGCTTCTCCGAAATAAGGGACGAAATCAGAGTTCCCCCACCCTCAACCATAACCTTCCTTATTCCTGTCTTGTACAGGTATTCAAGCAGCAACTTTAAATCGACCTTCCTCCCTCCGAACACGGCAACCTCAGCAACCTCAGCAACCATCTTCATTTTTTCCCTGTTCGCCGATTTTGAGACTGCAACAATCGTCTTTGCCTCATCGTTCAGAACTCTCGCGTCAAGGGGCACTCTGCATTTGCTGTCAACAATCACTCTCACTGGGTTGGGGCTTTTTCCCTGGCCGACCCTCATCGCCCTGAGTTCAGCACTTTTCACAGTCAGTCTCGGATCATCAGCCAGAACCGTGCCTATTCCCACCATAATTGCATCCGAGTTTGCTCTCAATTCGTCCACGATCTTTAAGTCTTCTGCGCATGAGATTTTAAGCTGTTTTCTTGTTTCATCACTGATTTTACCGTCCAGACTTGCGGCAACGTTGATGAAGACGTACGGTCTCATGGTTCACCTTTGAAGTATGGCTCCCTTTTCCTGACAGTTGCTATTATTTCGTTTATCAGCTCATCGTCGTGTTTTCCATTGATGCTTATGGTGGTATCTCTTAGAAGACACGGTTTTAACTTACCGTCAGAGGTGACCCTCATCCTGTTACAGTGCATGCAGAAGGCAGAGTTGTCAAGGGGCTTTACGAACTCAATCACGCCCAGAGGAGTGAAATACTGCATCCTTCTGTGCATGGCCCTAATTCTTGTCTGGAATGCAATTTCAGAATATTTTTTTTCTAAAGAGGAGATGTCAAAAAAGTACTTTTCCAGACCGGGGAGAGGTAACAGCTCGATTAACTGCAGAATCGCTCTCACTTCACTGCTATTGAATGAATTCGTAAACTCCAGCAGATTTTCCACCTCATCATCATTTATACCCTTCAGCACAAGCATGTTAACCTTTACGGGGGTTAACCCAACCTCGCATGCCCGGGATATCCCACTCACGACCTTTTCGACATCACCAACTTTTGTGATGAACCTGTATTTCTCCGCATTGAGCGTATCGAGACTTACATTCACCCTGCTCAATCCGCACTCTCTGAGTTCCTCTGCATACTTTTCCAGCAAAATTCCGTTAGTGGTCATTGAAATCTCATCAAACTCGGGCATTTCCTGAATAATATCCAAAATGTCCTTTCTGAGCAGTGGCTCTCCTCCCGTAATTTTGAGTTTTTTCACACCGAGCTTGTGGAAGGCCTTTGCTATCTCGACTATCCTGTCCGGTGACATCTCCTTTCCCGGGTTTCTCTCCCCTTCCTTATGGCAGTAAAAGCATTCGAGATTGCATCTGTTGGTAACAGCAATTCTTAAGTTCGTCACAACCCTTCCAAACCCATCTCTGAGCATATCTCTTCAGCCCTCTTCAAATCCTCCTCTGTGTTGATGTTGAGGAATGAGAGCAAATCTTTATCAAACTTTCTCAGGTTTTCTGCAGGATAGTAAATAACATTGAGATTTCTCAAGGGGAACAGTATCTTCCTTATTCCGGATTTAATCGCCTTTTCGATCTCTCCTATCGATCCTCTGGAGTAGTAAGCAAGCAGTGGCTCGGGATATTCATGTTTGGGTACCAGTGCATCGCAGCCCGTCTCAACACCCTTCTCGTATATGTGTTCGACAAGTTTTTTTCTAACAAAAGGCATATCCACTGCAGCGACAACGCAATTTTCAAAGAAATTCAGAGCAGCATGAATACCGGCTATTGACCCCACGTCCCTGTAAAAGTCGCATGTAATCTTAATATCGTACCTCTCGGAAAGAAATTTTGCCTGCTTCTCATCTCTGCAGACAAAAACTGTATCGTATTCCGAGTACTTCTCTATGGCTATTTCAATCAGTCTTTTCCCGCAAAGTTCGACCTCTGTTTTTTCCATCCCTATTCTGCGCCCTACACCACCCACAAGTACAGCCATCCTCACTGCGGAAAGTTTAGTTAGCTATTTATTACACTTTTCCGAGATGGGTTCATGGACATCACCGATGAACTGAGGGCGTACAGAGAAAAGGACATTCCGTACTCTCGGGTACTCAGCTCTATGTGCACAATTCCGCATCCGATTGCTCTTGAGGCCCACAGTATGTTCATAGAGACGAATTTGGGAGACCCGGGGATATTCAGAGGCACCCTTGAGCTGGAGAAGAAGTTGATGGAGATGCTTGGAAAAATTCTACACTGTGATAATCCTGCAGGGTATATCTGCTCCGGTGGTACTGAAGCAAACATTCAGGGAATAAGAGCCGCAAGAAATATTCAGAGATCGAAAAATAAACCGAACATCGTCATTCCTGAAACTGCTCATTTCTCGTTTGAGAAGATAGGCGACATTCTGGGCGTGGAGATCCGAAGGGCTGGGATAGATGAGGAATACCGGGTTGAGGTGGGCATGGTGGAAAGACTGATCGATGATTCCACAGTTGCCATTGTTGGCATTGCCGGAACAACCGAGCTAGGACAGATTGATCCAATTGTGGAGCTTTCAAAGCTTGCAGAGGAGAGAGGTATAGAGCTCCATGTCGATGCAGCTTTTGGTGGTCTCGTGATCCCCTTCATGGATGATCCTTACCCCTTTGATTTCCAGAACAAAGGTGTATCCTCGATTACAATAGATCCGCACAAAATGGGTATGGCCACGATTCCCGCCGGAGGTATAGTTTTCAGAAGTGAAAAGTACCTGAGAGCTCTTGAGGTCGAGACTCCTTACTTGACATCGAAGGCCCAATTCACCCTCACAGGAACTAGACCGGGAACTGGCGTAGCTTCGGCCTATGCCGTGTTAAAGCACCTGGGATTTGATGGTATGAAAGAGGTCGTGAACAAATGCCTGGATAACACAAGATTGCTGGTTGAGGAGATGATGTCGCTGGGATTTGAACCTGTTATCGAGCCAATAATGAACGTTGTTGCCTTTCCGGCAGATGATGCTGAAAGACTGAAAGAGGAACTGTACCGGAGAAATTGGGTGATATCCACAATAAGAAATCCGAGAGCAATAAGGTTTGTTATTATGCCCCATGTCACGGAAGAGGTTATTAAGTCATTTATATCAGATTTTAGAAAGATTGTTGGAAGGTGAGAAAATGGAGGTAAGGCTTGTGGTTGATGGTGAGGATATCGAGATGAATGAGTTTGTAACCAGGGTTTTTGGTAAGGTTATAGAGGCTCTGGTTTCAACGCTCAGGGGAGTTGATGAGAACTGGGATATAGTGAAAATTGAAGTGGTCAGATAGCCGGTGAGTTGTTTGTTGCGGGACTGCATAGAACTCACACAGTATGTTCCGGGAAAGAGTATCGAGGAAGTTAGAAAAAAGTATGGACTTAAGAGGATTGTAAAGCTGGCCTCAAACGAAAATCCCTATGGTCCGAGTCCTAAGGCCATAAATGCTCTTCGCAGTTTTTTGGACCTGCACATTTACCCCGATCCCAGCTACAGTGAGTTGAGGGAAAGGTTGTCGGAGTACACAGGGTGGGAAGAGGATAGAATTGTGGTCTCCACAGGAATCGATGGAATTCTTGAAACAATTTTTTCGCTCCTGATTGATAAAGGTGACGAAGTTCTAATTCCAGTACCCACTTTTCCTTACTATCACATTCTGACGAGGTTGAGATGCGGGAGAGAGGTTCTTGTAAAGAGAGGGAGGAACTTTAGGATTGACGAGTCCGTACTGAACTTCATAACAAAAAAGACGAAAATCGTTATAGTTTGCAGCCCCAACAATCCCACCGGCAATACTGAGTCGGAGGAGGTTGTTAGGGCAATAGCCGAAAGCACAGACGGTCTTGTGTTTGTTGATGAAGCCTACATCGAGTTTTCAGATTCGAAAATGGACATTGACGCTGAAAATGTTGTCATTGCACGTACTTTTTCTAAGGCCTTTGGTCTTGCAAATCTGCGGATTGGATATGCCAGACTTCCGGACTGGTTACTCGAACCCTTCAGGGCAGCTTCAACGCCATTTCCGGTATCCACTCCTGCTGAAAGAGCAGCTATTGCCGCTCTGGACGATGTGAAATGGATGCAGGAATGTGTTGAAAGGATAAGGTTTGAGAGGGAGAGAGTTTATCGGGAACTGAAAGGAATGGTTGAGGTACACCCATCGCAGGCCAACTTCCTGTTTTTCAGATCTCCGCTGGATAATCTTGCCGAGGAGCTTCTGAAAAAGGGTGTAATCGTGAGGGACTGCAGGAATTTTGTGGGGTGTGACAGACACATCAGGGTTACTGTGGGTAAACCGGAGGATAACGACATGTTTCTTGAAGCGGTTAAGGAGGTGCTTGGTGTTGATAGCACTGACAGGCACCCCGGGAACGGGGAAAACAGCAGTAGCTGAGAAGCTTAAAAAGAGAGGGCTGAGAGTTGAATCTGTAATTGAGCTGGCAAGGAAGAACGATAGCATCATCGATGAAGAAGGGGATGAGGTGGTGATTGATGTTGAAAGGCTTTCGAAAACGAGGTTTGACGGGATTGTGGAGGGACATTTATCTCATCTTCTTTCTCCAGATCTGACGGTGGTGCTGAGGTGCAATCCTCTTGTGCTGAAGAAACGACTTGAGGAGAGGGGATGGAGCGAGGAGAAAGTGATGGAAAATGTTGAGGCTGAACTTCTTGATGTCATCCTTGTAGAGGCTCTTGAAAGCTGTCCGGAGGTTTATGAAGTGGATACAACCAATTTGAAGGTGGATGATGTGGCTGACATTGTTGAGGGCATCGTTAGAGGAGATGCAGGGTTAAGAAGAAACTATAAACCGGGAAAAATTGACTGGTTATCTGAGCTGGAGGAGAGGTTGGATGAGGTGGTAAGGAAGTAAAGTGGTTGCTATGAAGGAGGGATTTGCGAAAATCGGATGGGCAGAAACGCACATGAAGGTTCTGGAGAAGGTGAGGGAGGAATTCAGAAAGGAGAAGCCACTTGAAGGATTTACTGTTGGAATGGCTCTTCACGTTGAGGCCAAAACTGCTGTGCTGGTCAAAACTCTTGTTGAAGGTGGGGCAGAGGTTGTAATCACAGGATGCAATCCCATGAGCACTCAGGACGATGTGGCAGAGGCTTTGAGAGAGATGGGGATTGCCTGCTATGCAAAGAGGGGTATGTGTGTTGACGAATACTATGAAGCCTTGAAGAATGTTATACTGGCTGAGCCTGATATTGTAATCGATGATGGGGCCGATTTGATCTTTTTGCTGCACGGGGAAATGGAAGGGTATGCGGAGAAGATTAAGGGAGCGAGCGAGGAAACGACAACAGGAGTTGTCAGGTTAAGGGCTATGGAAAGAGATGGAATCCTCAAGTTTCCCGTAATCGCCGTGAACGATGCCTACACAAAGTATCTATTTGACAATCGCTATGGGACAGGTCAATCTGCAATCGATGGTGTTTTGAGGTCCACCAACATGTTAATCGCCGGTAAAAATGTGGTTGTTGCAGGATACGGGTGGTGTGGCAGGGGAATAGCGATTCGGGCCAGAGGTCTGGGGGCCAACGTCACGGTGACTGAGGTAGATGAGGTCAGGGCACTTGAGGCTGTTATGGATGGGTTCAGGGTTACTACTATGGATAGGGCGGCCGAATACGGTGACATCTTCATTACAGCCACGGGCAACAGAGATGTAATCCGGGAGGAACACATTGAAAAGATGAAGGACGGGGCAATACTGGCAAATGCAGGGCACTTCAACGTGGAGATTGATCTGAACGCTCTTGAAAGAATGGCGAAGAATGTGAGAGAAGTAAGGAAGTACGTAACGGAATATGACCTGGGCAATAAAAGAGTGTACCTCCTGGCAGAGGGAAGGCTGGTAAATCTTGTAGCTGCTGATGGTCATCCGATAGAGGTTATGGACATGAGCTTTGCAAATCAAGCTCTGGCTGCGAGATACATTGCAGAGAGCTGGGAAAAGCTTGAGAATAAAGTTTACAGAATGCCCGATGAACTAGACAGAAAGGTCGCACGGATAAAACTTGAGACAATGGGCATTGAAATAGACAGGATGAGTGAAGAACAGATAAGGTATCTGTCAGACTGGAGGTGTGGAACTTGATCTGGACTTACAGAGCCTTGAACAATCCGGCATCCAGAAAAAAATGGATCATTTTTGTTTTTGTTATTATTCTGGCAGGGTTTGGGTATACCGGCTACAAGATTCTGAGTGGTGGAGAAATCGGGAAATCCCTAATAGTTGCGGCCATTTTTGCCCTGTTTGTCAGTCTGTACGCAATTATTACGCTTGGAAAGCCGAGACATTACTACATCGAGGGAGACTATGTTTACTACAGACCATTCAAAACAAACCTGAGGGAAATAGAGGATTTTGAGGTTTGTGAGGAAAAAAAGTTGATAAAACTGAAGGGTGCAGGCATTCTGTCTGTCAGAACTCTCTATTTTGAAAATCAAGATGATATGAAGCAGGTGGTCAGGAAACTGAATAAAATTTTGGGGAAAATATAAAAAATATATTCGTTAGAATTTTATTTGGGGCAGGTAACAGCAATTATGGTTTCTTTATCCGTGTGCATGCAGTGTGCTGTTTGCAGCTCCTCATGCAGCATGCGGTATACTATGAATGTAAGAAAGCTGATCGCTCATCACATCGGAAATAGCGATAAGTTCTGGAGCGAAGAGCTGTGGAACTGCACGACCTGTCATGTTTGCCAGGACAGGTGCCCGAGAGGAATACCTATTACTGAGCTTATAATTAAGGCCAGAAGCGAGACGATAGAAGCTGGGAAGATTCCGGGAGATTTGAGAGAGATGCTGGAAAGCGTTCTGAAATTTGGCAACCCGTTTGGGGTGGGAAAGGCGAAAAAAAAGGGTTGGCATGGAAACAGATTCAGGTTTGTCGACGAGGGGGACTTCGAATATCTCTACTTTGCCGGTTGCAGCGTTGTCGACGACAGGATTGCCAAAGTAGCGAGAAAAACTGGAGAACTTCTTGAAGCAGCGGGAATCAATTTTGCAATTTTAAGGGAGGAGGGGTGCTGTGGAAACGATGTAAAGGCTGTTGGAGAAGAAGGGCTTTTTGAGTTGCTGGTCGAGGAAAATAAAGCGGTTTTTGAGGAATACGGTGTGAAGAAAGTGATTGTGTCTTCTCCCCACTGTTACAACGCATTTAAGAACTATTACGATGTGGAAGTTTATCACGTCTCCGAGATATTCCTCAGGGCAATTAATGAGGCAAGTCTGAGATTCAGAAGTGTGATTGAAAAGAGGGTTACGTATCATGATCCGTGCTATCTCGGCAGGTACAACGGCATTTATGACGCCCCAAGAGAAGTTCTGAAGGCAATTCCGGGGATAGATCTAGTGGAGATGCCTAGAAACAGAGAGAATTCACTGTGCTGTGGTGCCGGAGGAGGGAACATAGTTAGGGATGTAGAGTACCGCCCATCGCTGAGCAGAATCGATGAAGCGTCTCTCACTGCTGCCGATGTGCTTGCAGTTTCCTGCCCGTTTTGCCATATGATGCTGGAGGACGCTGCAAAGGTCAGGAAGGTGGATATGGGAATTCTGGATGTTGTAGAGCTGCTATACGAGTCAGTTTTTGGTGATCTGCCTGAGGGGTAGATTCCGGAGGTAAAAAACTCAGGCAGTTAGAAAAACCAGGCAACAATCTGGTAAGCGGAACTTTAACTGCAAATTAAATATTTATTTTGAAAAAATATTTGTGTTGAGAGAATCAAGCCTCCTCCTCTGACGCCTCATCCTGTTCGTCTTTCAGCTCCTCACCGAGTTTCAGCATTTCGTGCTCACGCTCGAATCTCTCGACAATTTCAATTTCCTTTACATCCGTATGCTCGAAAATCTCTTTGACAACTCTGTACCTCCCTATAAGGAATAGCTGATTGAGGTAGGCGTCACTAGACACGGCAATTATTGCCTTCTCGCCCTCGATCTTCACGTCCCTGACGTCTATTCCCGTGTGGATTACAAATAGCGCTTTAATTTTGTCTTCAGGTTTTTCAAGTTTCTCTTTGATTTCGTAGTCGAAAATAATCTTCTTTCCGGCGAGAGGGTGGTTGAAGTCAACTATTACTCTTCTGCCCACTATTCTCTCAACCGTTCCTACTCTGTCACCGATTCTCACTCTCTGTCCTATTTCTGGTCTTTCCTTGAATCTGTTTATGCTGAAAGTGTCCTTGTAATCGGGGTTGTATTCACCGAATGCTTTTTCCGGAGGAACTTCTACTGTACCCTTGTAACCAACTTCCTTGCCCTTTACGTCTTCTTCAAGTCCAGGAAGGATGTGTCCTTCTCCTATGACAGCATAAATATCCCCATACCTGGCGTTCTCGTTGTAGATTCCATGCTCCTTTGCAACTTCCTCGTCTGTAGTGTCTACTACCGTACCGTCCTCAAGTTTTGCAGTGTAACTTAGTCTGACAAAGTCACCATCCGATATCATAACACCACCTTTTTAAGCCCCACTGGGCGGATATAAAAAGATTGAGATGGAAGTGGAGATTAAGTTCAGGTACAGGGAAGGGGTTGAAGAGAAAGTAAGTGAAATGGCAGAATTTGTGATTGAGAAATATGAATACGACGTGTATTTCAACCATCCGTGCAGGGATTTCAGGGAAACGGACGAGGCTGTCAGGATAAGGAAGGATGTTGAGGGGATAAATATTACTTACAAAGGGCCAAAGATCGATTCTGAAACCAAAAGCAGGGAGGAAATAAAGCTAAAGGTTGAAGATTTTGATATGGCGTTTAAGCTGCTGGAAAAGCTGGGATTTACCAGAGTTATGGAGGTAAAAAAGCTGAGAAAAATCTACAGGCTGGGGGATGCGATAATATGCATTGATGATGTGGAGGGTCTGGGCAGGTTTGTTGAATTTGAGCTGGAATCGGACAACATTATGGAAAAGCAAAAGTTGTTTAGCATTGCCGAGAGTCTGGGATACAGGAGAGGAGATGCAATAAGGGAGTCGTATCTCGAGTTGATTTTACAGGAAAAATCAGGATAAGCAAACGTCATGCCATCCAAAAGTCTTAAATATCGTATGAGTTCCAACTAATTTCACAACACAGGCTCGTGAGACAGAAAGGCTTGAGCAAAAGCCTTATAAACATAGAAACCTAAAAAGATGTTGCCAATACGGGCTTGAAACCGTGGGTCCGGCAAGTGCCCCGATGGGGCGTAAGCCCAGAATGAGGGGAAGCCTTCCTACCCACGGTATATGTAGGGAGGACCGCAGAATTTGCGGTCTGATGTGGGCTTGTCAGCAGAGCAAACCGGCAGGCGAGGGACGTATTCACCCGCTTTACACTCCCCGCCAATTCTGGTTGATCCTGCCAGAGGCCGCTGCTATCCGGCTGGGACTAAGCCATGCGAGTCCAGGGGCTTGTATCCCCTCGGGGATGCAAGCACCGGCGGACGGCTCAGTAACACGTGGACAACCTGCCCTCGGGTGGGGGATAACCCCGGGAAACTGGGGCTAATACCCCATAGGGGATGGGTACTGGAATGTCCCATCTCCGAAAGCGTTCAGCGCCCGAGGATGGGTCTGCGGCGGATTAGGTAGTTGGCGGGGTAACGGCCCGCCAAGCCGAAGATCCGTACGGGCCATGAGAGTGGGAGCCCGGAGATGGACCCTGAGACACGGGTCCAGGCCCTACGGGGCGCAGCAGGCGCGAAACCTCCGCAATGCGGGAAACCGCGACGGGGTCAGCCGGAGTGCTCGCGCATTGCGCGGGCTGTCGGGGTGCCTAAAAAGCACCCCATAGCAAGGGCCGGGCAAGGCCGGTGGCAGCCGCCGCGGTAATACCGGCGGCCCGAGTGGCGGCCACTTTTATTGGGCCTAAAGCGTCCGTAGCCGGGCTGGTAAGTCCCCCGGGAAATCTGGCGGCTCAACCGTCAGACTGCCGGAGGATACTGCCAGCCTAGGGACCGGGAGAGGCCGGGGGTATTCCCGGGGTAGGGGTGAAATCCTGTAATCCCGGGAGGACCACCTGTGGCGAAGGCGCCCGGCTGGAACGGGTCCGACGGTGAGGGACGAAGGCCAGGGGAGCGAACCGGATTAGATACCCGGGTAGTCCTGGCTGTAAACGATGCGGACTAGGTGTCACCGAAGCTACGAGCTTCGGTGGTGCCGGAGGGAAGCCGTTAAGTCCGCCGCCTGGGGAGTACGGCCGCAAGGCTGAAACTTAAAGGAATTGGCGGGGGAGCACTACAACGGGTGGAGCCTGCGGTTTAATTGGATTCAACGCCGGGAAGCTTACCGGGGGAGACAGCGGGATGAAGGTCGGGCTGAAGACCTTACCAGACTAGCTGAGAGGTGGTGCATGGCCGCCGTCAGTTCGTACTGTGAAGCATCCTGTTAAGTCAGGCAACGAGCGAGACCCGCGCCCCCAGTTGCCAGCGGATCCCTTCGGGGATGCCGGGCACACTGGGGGGACTGCCGGCGCTAAGCCGGAGGAAGGTGCGGGCAACGGCAGGTCCGTATGCCCCGAATCCCCCGGGCTACACGCGGGCTACAATGGCCGGGACAATGGGTACCGACCCCGAAAGGGGTAGGTAATCCCCTAAACCCGGTCTAACCTGGGATCGAGGGCTGCAACTCGCCCTCGTGAACCTGGAATCCGTAGTAATCGCGCCTCAAAATGGCGCGGTGAATACGTCCCTGCTCCTTGCACACACCGCCCGTCAAGCCACCCGAGTGGGCCAGGGGCGAGGGGGTGGTCTCTGGCCACTCTCGAGCCCAGGGTCCGCGAGGGGGGCTAAGTCGTAACAAGGTAGCCGTAGGGGAATCTGCGGCTGGATCACCTCCTAAAGGTGCATTCCAGTCTACTCGCCTGCCGGGCTCATATGCTGACAAGCCCATGGGCTCGTAGCTCAGCGGGAGAGCGCCGCCTTTGCGAGGCGGAGGCCGCGGGTTCAAATCCCGCCGAGTCCATTATTTCGTGCACCCGGCGATGAAAGTCGTCGGGGAAGGGTTGATGCCCTCATGGGCAGGTGAAGCCGTGCAGAGGTTCGTCCCCAGATGCAATCTGGGACCGGCTCTACCGGCGATTATCCCGGCCGGTGGATGGCTCGGCTCGGGCGCCGACGAAGGGCGTGCCAAGCTGCGAAAAGCCCGGGGGAGGCGCATGGAGCCTTAGAACCCGGGATTCCCGAATGGGCAATCCTGTCCCTTCGGGGACGCTCCCTCATGGGAGCGGGAACGCGGGGAAAGGAAACATCTGTGTACCCGCAGGAAAAGAAAGCAAACGCGATGCCGTGAGTAGGGGCGACCGAAAGCGGCACAGCCCAAACCGAACATCCCGTGGTAACACGGGATGGATGTGGTGTAGCAGGACCCTGCCTAATGCCGTGGAGCGAAGCCGAAGTGGTCTGGAACGGCCCGCCGTAGAGGGTGAGAGCCCCGTAGGCGTAAGTTCCACGGTTACAAGGTGGGGTCTCCTGAGTACCGTGGGTTGGAATTCTCGCGGGAAGCTGGGGGTCATCAACCCCCAAGGCTAAATACGTCCCGAGTCCGATAGCGCAGTAGTAGGGTGACCGAAAGCTGAAAAGAACCCCAAGAAGGGGAGTGAAAAGAGCCTGAAATCGGCCGGGGATAGTGAGCAGTGGCTCGAAAGGTAATCCCGGCGAAGGAAAGCACCGAGAGGTGCGAGTACGAGCCGGGACATGCCGGAGTCACTGCGTACGTTTTGAAGAACGGGCCAGGGAGTGTACGGCAGAGGCGAGGCTAAGGAGTGAAACTCCGAAGCCGGAGGGAAACCGACAGCCCGCAGCTTCTGCGAGGGGCGGGGTGTGCTCGCCCGTAGTCTCTGCCGTACGACCCGAAGCCGGGCGATCTAGGCGGGGGCAGGGTGAAGCGGTGCGAAAGCGCCGTGGAGGCCCGAAGGGGTGTTGATGTGCAAATCGCTCCTCTGACCCCCGTCTAGGGGTGAAAGTCCAATCGAGCCCGGGGATAGCTGGTTCCCCCCGAGACATACCGCAGTATGACCCGTCCGGAGGTTGGCGGTGGGGTAGAGCACTGATAGGAGGATCCGGGGGGTGACACCCTCGCCCTCCTGTCAAACTCCGAATCCACCGCCGCCGTAGATGGGCGGAGTCAGGGCATGGGGGTAAGCTCCATGTCCGAGAGGGAGACAACCCAGACCGGGGTTAAGGCCCCTAAGTGCCGGCTAAGTGTAAACGATAAAGGAGGTCCCGGGTCGAAGACAGCGGGGAGGTAGGCTTAGAAGCAGCCACCCTTTAAAGAGTGCGTAACAGCTCACCCGCCGAGACTCGGGGCGCCGAAAATGGACGGGGCTCAAGCCGGCCGCCGATACCCCGGGGCGCCGAAAGGCGATCCGGTAGGGGGGCGTGCCGATGGCGCAGAAGCCTGAGGCGTGAGCTCGGGTGGAGCCGTCGGTAACGAATATCCTGGCGGTAGTAGCAGCATAGTCGGGTGAGAATCCCGACCGCCGGAAGGGCAAGGGTTCCACGGCAATGTTCGTCAGCCGTGGGTTAGTCGGTCCTAACCCCGCTCGTAACTCGACGCGGGGGAAAAGGGAAGCGGGTTAATATTCCCGCACCGCTGCCCGTTGCCGTTAAGGCACCCGACGCCTCGGGATAGGCCGGGCACCTTTGCCAGGGTGTCCAAGCGCTGAAGCCCCCGGAGATCCGTAATGGAGAGAAGGGGGTGAAGGCGTGATGGCGTAAGCCGGCCGACTCCTGGGGCCCGTGAAAAGGGGGGCAGTGGACCGTACCGAGAACCGACACAGGTGCCCTGGGTTAACAGCCTAAGGCGTGGCGGAACACTCCGGCCGAGGGAATTCGGCAAATTGGCCCCGTATCTTCGGTAGAAGGGGTGCCTGCGGTGGTGCAAGCTGCCGCAGGTCGCAGTGACAGGGGGGGAGCGACTGTTTACTAAAAACACAGGGGGCTGCAACCCCGTAAGGGTTAGTACAGCCCCTGAGTCCTGCCCAGTGCGGGTACCTGAAACCCGGGTACAACCGGGCGAAGGGCCCGTAAACGGCGGGGGTAACTATGACCCTCTTAAGGTAGCGTAATACCTTGCCGCTTAATTGGCGGCTTGCATGAACGGATTAACGACTCCCCCACTGTCCCCGGCCGGAAGCCGGCGAACCCGACATCCCAGTGAAGAGTCTGGGGACCCCCGTTGGGAAGCGAAGACCCTGTGGAGCTTTACTGCAGCCTGCCGTTGCTTCACAGCTGGGGGTGCGCAGGGTAGGCGGGAGGCTTCGAAGCGGCCTCTCCGGGGGCCGTGGAGCCGTCGATGAGACACCGCCCACTTCCAGCTGTGGAGCTAACCGGCTATGCCGGGACATCGGTAGGTGGGCAGTTTGGGTGGGGCGCCACTCCCCCGAAAAGGTATCGGGGGAGCCCAAAGGTCGGCTCAGGCGGGTCAGAAATCCGCCGTAGAGTGCAAGGGCAAAAGCCGGCCTGACGTGAACCCGCACAATAAGGGTTCACGAGCCGAAAGGCGGGCCTAGCGAACCACCCTGGCCTTTTGGTGAGGCCGGGTGACGACAGAAAAGCTACCCCAGGGATAACAGTGTTGTCCCCGGCGAGAGTACATATCGACCCGGGGGCTTGCTACCTCGATGTCGGCTCTCCCCATCCTGGCCGTGCAGCAGCGGCCAAGGGTGAGGTTGTTCGCCTATTAAAGGGGATCGTGAGCTGGGTTTAGACCGTCGTGAGACAGGTCGGTTGCTATCTAACGGGGGTGTCCGGGCGGCTGAGGGGAAGGAGGCTCTAGTACGAGAGGAACGAGCCTCCGGCGCCACTGGTTGACCGGTTGTCCGGCAGGGCACTGCCGGGCAGCTACGCGCCATGCGGTTAAAGGCTGAAAGCATCTAAGCCTGAAACCGCCCCCGAAAAGAGCCGCCCTTTAAGGGCTCCGGTAAAAGACCGGGTTGATAGGGCCGGGGTGTAAGCGGCGAGCTTCGGCGAGCCGTTCAGCCCGCGGTCACTAATCGCCCGCGCCGATTGTGCCGGTCTCAGGCATAGACTGGGGATGAACCTTTGCATGGCTTTGAAGCTATTTTTACAAAGAAATTTGTTTGTACTAAGCCTGCTGCTCTATAAGAGAAAATTTTTTAAACAACAAAAGTTTCTTAGCGCTATGGCAAGTGTCGTGCATGTCATAACTGTAGAATCCAAGGCGGGTGATATTGTAGATAGTGTGAAAATGAGCGGGTATCCGATTCACAAAGCTTACTTGGTTTTTGACAAAGAAGAGGCTAAGAAGACTGTAGATGAGGTGAAAACAACCCTGAGTTCCCTCGTGGATGTTGGCGAGGTGAAACTTGAAGATGACGGGGTTTACAGCGCAGTTGAGGTTATACTGAAGACAGTAAGAAGCGAAGTAGATAAGGGTAACACTGTTCTCTTCAACATTACTGACAGTGACAAGTTGATGTGCCTCGCTTGCTTCATCTCAGCTCAGATTTCTTCAAGTGATATCTACATGAAATCCGGATCAGAGATAACCCGGATTGAAACTCCGCCCATAAAGCAGATTAATGAAGACAAACTTGAAATTCTCAGAGCTTTGGATAAGGAGGGTGGATCGGTAGATTCGATAAACAGACTTATTGAGCTCGTAGAAGGTAAACTTGAGGAGCAGAAGAGGTACATGGCTCAAAGAGCCAGAATGAGCTATCATCTTAACGGTCTGGAAGAAGACGGTCTTGTTGTGACTGAGAGGAAGGGCAAAAACCTCAGCATATATCTGACTGAACTTGGAAAAGCATTTGTAGCGATGTTTGGATGATACTCCATGCTCTCAGTACTTATAGTTGCAGAGGATGCCGAGTGGTATAGATACAAGGAACTTGAAGAATGTCTTATAAACGACTATCACGTGGAGTATGCGGACAGCGTTGGCAGATCCATTGCTGAGCTGAGCAGAATTGAATTCTCGTATGAGATAATTTTTTTCCTTAAACCACTGGAAATAGCGGAAATTCCGTCAGTATCGAGGCTCGCAAAGAGCAAAATAATGGTCTTTCACGTCAGAAATGAAAACGTACCTGTTAACTTTTCCGAGCGCCTGATGTTTGTTGGGGATATCTTGGATCTTAACGCATCGGCAATGAGGGGCAGGCTTGAATATTTCAGGGGAGTTGATGTAATAAGGCTGCTGGATGCATACCATATGGAGCTTAATGAGGATTGCGAGATAATTTTAAACGGAAACCGGAACACAAAAGTTCTTCTTGGTGATATAACATTCAGAACGGGGAAAAATGTTGTTTTCGGTGTAAGGAAAGACAACATTGCCCTGTTCTCCACAGACATTTTCTCCAATGAGGCAATGATCAACTCCCATAACTGCAGGTTTATCAAAAACCTTTTGAACGAACTGGTTGGTAAGGCTGAGGTTTACTGAGTTTTAAAAATTGGAAAGATTTATTTTTTGATCCACGGCATCATTTCTCTGAGTTCTTTGCCAACTTTCTCTATCGGATGGTTTTTCTCCATCTCTAGCAGCTTGTTATAGACTGGCCTGCCAGCCATATTCTCAAGAATCCACTCCCGTGCGAACTCCCCGCTCTGAATCTCTCTCAGTATTCTTCGCATCTCTTCCCTCGTCTGCTCTGTAAATATCCTCTTTCCTCTGGTCATACCCCCGTATTTCGCAGTTTCGCTTACCGCACTCCACATATTGTATATTCCACCCTCATAGATGAGGTCGACAATTAGCTTCAGCTCGTGCAGGACCTCGAAGTAGGCTATTTCGGGTTGGTATCCAGCCTCAACAAGGGTTTCGAATGACATCTTTATCATCTCAGCCACTCCACCGCACAGATCAACTTGCTCACCGAAGAGATCGGTTTCGGTCTCCTCCTTGAAGGTTGTTTCAATAACTCCCGCTCTTGTCGCTCCGATTCCCTTGGCGTATGCCAGAGCAACCTTCAGTGCTTTTCCCGTGTAGTCCTGATACACTGCGACGAGAGAGGGGACACCTTTCCCTTCAACGTACATTCTTCTGACCAGAGGACCGGGACCCTTGGGAGCCACCATCGCAACATCGACATATTCGGGAGGTACTATCTGGTTGTAATGGATGTTGAATCCGTGAGCAAACATCAGAAGGCTACCCTCCTTTAATTTATCGGCAATGTGCTCTCTGTAGACTTTAGGCTGAACCATATCCGGAATTAGCATTGCAACAACGTCAGCACCTTCTGCAGCCTCTTCAACTCTTTTTATCACCATCCCATCCTTCTCTGCCTTTTTCCAGCTTGTCTTGTCCCACGTTGGAAGTCCCACGACCACGTCAACACCCGAGTCCTTGAGGTTCAGTGCATGGGCATGTCCCTGACTGCCATATCCGATTATACAAACAGTTTTGCCATCAAGCTCTTTTAAATCCGCATCTGCGTCACGATAAATTCTGGCCATGCTTTCTGGTGTCTCAGGCGATAGATATATATTGCGTAGGAAGATTGTTTATTGTGCGAACAAGGTTCGGTTTAAGAACAGAAGCACTTTTCAGAACACTTTATGCAGCTTTGGAGGAGGGTATATCAGTTGTAGGTCCAACCCAAATAGCAGAATCGCTTGGAGTTTCCAAATCTACCGCCTACAAGCTGTTAAATGAGTTATCTCAGGCCGGATATGGGCAGTATGTCCCAAAAAAAGGTTTAATTTTGAATGAAGAAGGCAGAAAGGAGGCAAAAATGGCAGTGAGGATGCACAGACTGATCGAGTGCATGCTTGATGATATTGGGGTCGAGGAGTTTTGTGGGGAGGCAGAGAGAATAGAAATGGTGGCAGGTAAGAGTTTCATTGAGGCCATTGAAGCGAAGTACGGAGATAGGAAGATCTGTCCATGTGGCAAGAAAATCCCAGAGGTGAATAAGTGAGGAGCACGATCTTTGTATTTGTAATTTTTTTATTTCTGATCCACCCGGCTGGAGCGTCGACAATAGTGGTTACCGTATCTGACTTCAAGCCAATCGTTGAGGCTGTAGCCGGGGATGGGTTTGAGGTTGTGAGCCTTCTTCCTCCCGGTTCCGATCCTCATGGTTTCAGCCTGTCGATTGAGGATGTGGAAATGCTGAAAAATGCAGATCTGATAGTTCTGGCGAACTCAAGATTTTTTGATTTTGAAGCCAAAATTTCAAAAGAATTCACCAACACTCTTGACTTTGACGATTATAATGTGAAACTCTATGATTTCCCGGGTTTCAGGAAGAATCCGCACGGTTACTGGATGCTTCCGGAAAACGCAATAGGGATAGCCAGGGCCGTGAAAAAAAGGCTCTCTGAACTGTATCCGGATAAAAAAATGCTGTTTGATGAAAATTATAGAATATTTGTCAGCCGGGTTGAAGAGGCGAAAAGGGAAGCTCGGAAGATTGCTGAGAGTGAGAGAGGGAAAATGTATGTAGCGATGGTCCCCGGTGTTTGCTATATAGCCAGAGCTCTTGATATAAACATTGCAGCAGTTTTGATGTCTGAAGGATCGGCTGCGGCAAGTGCAAGGGAGATCACGGACTTGAGGGCAGGATTTCGAAGCGGTAAGTACGCAGGAATAATTGTTCCGGAGTTTATGAAGGGTGGAAAAGGAGAGGAGCTTGCTGAAGAGCTTGTTGATGGGACGAATGCCAAGATTGTGTGGGTAAAATTTTCCCAGGGAGATGCAGCGTATGATACGGTACTCATTTCAAATGCTGCCAGAATTGCATACACCCAGAACTGCGGAGAATGCGGAGAAAACAGTTTCTGGATATATATTCTTGCAGTACTGTGTGTTTTTGAGGCCTTACTTGTTGCTGTGGTGAGGTTGAGAGTATGAAGGCCATTGAGTTTCATGAAGTCTCGTTCTCCTATAGCACAAGGGTTCTTGAAAACCTGAACCTCAGGATAGATGGGGGCGAGTTTGTGGCCATTCTTGGGCCAAATGGTGCCGGGAAGAGTACGATGTTAAAGCTTGTTCTGGGACTGCTCAAGCCTGAGAAGGGCTGGGTTGAGGTTCTTGGCTTTGATGCGTACAGAGAACGGAGCAGGTTCATTGACCGGATCAGCTACCTCCCGCAGAGAGAAGAGCTTGTAATGGATATTCCTCTTACGGTATCACAGGTTATGAAACTTCCGGCCCTGTCCAGAGGGAGAAAGGTAAGTGATGAAACCGTAAAGAGGATCCTCTCAACGGTTGGAATGGAGGGCATGGCAGACAGGGTCTTCAACGAGCTGAGCGGAGGACAGCAGCAGAGAATTATGCTAGCAAGAGCTCTGATAACGAATCCTGAGATAATACTGCTTGACGAACCCTTCAACGGTGTGGATGTACCTTCACAGGAGAAAATCGTGCAGGTGTTGGGGAATATGCGATCGGAAGGAAAAACCGTGATCGTGGTGGTTCACAACATTAATCCCATACTGCACGACGTTGACAGAGTTGTTCTGCTTAACAGGAGAATAGTCGCCGTAGGAAAGCCCAATGAAGTCTTTTCAGAGAAAAACATTGTCAGGGCCTATGGCACTTCAATTCCACTTGTGATCTGTGAGGAAGGATACACACATCCTCTTTACGGTGATTATCATGGATGAGCTGATTTTAAGAGCAATAATTGCCGCAGTTCTGATATCCATTAATGCTGCAGTAGCCGGGTCTCTGACAGTTTTCAGAAGGGCCTCCTTCCTTGTTGCGGGGTCGGCACACTCGGCACTTGCCGGGGTGGCTGCGGCCCTATTCCTGAACTCAATTGGTTTTGGAGTGCACTACTTTATTTTTGCGATGATTGCTGCGGTATTTTCTGCGTATCTTACTGCCAGAGCTGCTAGAAGGGGAGATGTGAACACAGGAATAGCAGCTGCTTTTTCTCTTTCAATGGCAGTGGCGGTCATCTTTATATCCATGACAAGAAATTCAGCAGCGAATGCGTGGCAGTTTCTTTTCGGAGACATTCTTTTACTTACGCAGGAAGATTTTGTTATTCTGGCGGTATCGACCGTTTTAATTGTTATCACGGTATCTTTTCTCTATTACAAGTTTCTTTTCATCTCGTTTGATCCTCTGGGTGCAGAAGCTGCGGGTATAAATGTTTATTTTTACGATTTTGTTTTAATTGCCCTGATATCTGCGTCAGTGGTCACGGCTCTTAAAGCCGTGGGAGCGATACTCGTATTTTCAATTTTCGTTGCCCCGTCTTCAGCCGCAAGGATTCTTGGAAAAAGCACGGGTTCCGTGTACACAATTACCTTTGTAATCGCCCTTGTGAGTCTGTATGCCGGAATAGCGACGTCTTATTACCTCACTCTCCCGTCAGGTGCCGTTGCAGCCGCACTGGCTTCGACAGTCTACTTTGCCGTTGCCTGGAAAAGTTAAAAAAACTTGGGCAATGCAGTAGATCATGTGGATTAAGACATCAGCTCTTGCATTTGCGGCTGGATTCATTATTCTTCTATATGGCGTCATCAAGGCATTTACCCTTCCACCGGTAGTTTCTGATTACATTCAGGAAAACTACAGAATTGTATTCTTTCACGTTCCCGCTGCTATTTCCTCCTTCGTTGCTTTTACCGTCACATTCATTCTTTCTGCGATCTTCCTGAAAACCGGAGACTACAGGAGGGATATTCAGGCCTTGAGTTCAGCGAAGTTTGGCTTCGCGATGATAACAGCAGCACTGGTGAGCGGCTCGATATGGGCAAAGGTGGCCTGGGGTAGCTACTGGAACTGGGATCCAAGAGAAACATTTGTTTTGATACTCTGGTTTGCCTATGCAGCATATTTTGCCCTCAGAACCTCCATCGAAGATTACCCGATAAAGGCGAGGTATTCTGCGATTTATTCTCTGTTCGCCTTCGTTACGGTGCCTTTAAGTTACTTTTCAGCTAAACTCTCCGTTCTGCATCCCACCACTTCAGAGCTGAGGTTTGATGCGGAGAGGGGAATGCTTCTCGGCTTGATGATTCTGGCTTTTGTTTTACTTTACATCGCCTACTTTCTTCTGGATTCAAAAATTTCGGAAATTGGTGAGAGAATGATGGGGGGTGAGGACTATGAATGACTACACAGCAGTAATTCTGGCATCGCTGGTGGTTCTGATTTCACTGCTTGTGGTTTACGTCTTAACTCTGAGGAAAGCTATCAGGCTTGCAAGAGATAATTAGTCAATTCTCCTTCTTACAGCCGGGTTTCTGGATGCTATTGATTTCAGCGCAGATTCAAAGCACTCGTTTAGGGCTATGGTTTCGCAGAGGAATATTCCGGTTCTTCCGACCTCTCTTCTGCGTGTGAGTACCCTTATCCTCTCCATGACAATGTCAATTGAAACATCCAGCATTCTTGCCACGCTGCTGGGATGCATGTCGGTTAAAGGCACCTCTCTATGCCCTTTTTCATTGGGAATTATCAGAACCAGCCTTTTGTCAACCCCTGCTACCCTCCTGTCCTCAACAATTCCGTTGTAGTCAATACAACCACCGAATCTGTAAAAGTCCATTTCCCTCTCACGCATTCTTACCAGTGGGAAGCTCACGGTGGTGTTGTCGGACAAAACGTATTCTCCCTTGATGGCGTAATTTGGTGTTGCCTGTATTATTCTCTTCTCCAGCACTTCAAAACCGTCAAGGGCTATCTCAACCTTGTATGAGGGGATGTTGTGAGGAATGAAAATATCCACATCGCTCTTTTCTGTTACATCTCCCCTCGCAACACTTCCATAGACGATACTCTCAATTCCAAAGGAGAAGAGAGAATCCATTATCTCCTTCGCTCTCTCCCTCTTTTCTTTCAGGATCTTCCATCGCTCTTCTGAGTACTCTATCAACTTTCTTACCCCGTATGTTGCAACCCTCCTCATCCTTCTACAGTTTCATCGATCCACTCAAGAAACTCCTTCAGCCCCCTTTCAATCGGGATCGCACATATACAGGGCACCGAGTAACTGTGAATTTTTTTAACCTCATCTCTGATCTCCGCAAATTTTTCTGATCTGGTTTTCACGATCAGCGCCCATTCCAGTGCCCCTTCTATTTTGCCTTCCCACCAGAAATAGGACTTTATTGGGAAAATATTTACACATGCAGCCAGTCTTTTTTCCAGCAGATCTCTTGCTATGCCCTCAGCCTCCTCCTTCGATGAGGCTGTTATGTATATGAAGTTGTGCATGGCTTTATTTCGTTTCACGGTTTAAATTATTTCTTCTTTCTTTTGACAACGACGATATCTCCGAGTGTCGGTGTCAGACTTTTGCTCCTACCCTCAATTTTTATCTCCGGTATTTGCTCTCTGAGCTTTATATTGAAGAGCTTCTCCAGTTTCTCGATAACCTCGGGTTCAGGCGTGATCTCAGCATTCTCAATTTTTTTGATTAGAGATTCTTTTTCCTGAATCTTTTTGGCGAGCTGTTCCTGACTCCATCCTCTTTTCTCCCTTTCGTGCTTTATTATCAGATGGTAGTCTTCTATGAGCTCGTCCTGGAATTCAATTTTTGGAGAACCCCTCTTCCTCTTCAAAACAACCCTTCTGGCACCCTGCTGAGATGCTACAGACGGCCTCTTTTCGCTACCGTATTGTTTGCATGAGGGGCAAACTGTCACTTCACTCCCCTCAACAACGATCTTAAAGCCCTTTCCCCTTATCTCTCTGCCGCAAATCTCGCAGTTCATCTCAATCACCAGCAACAAATTCTTATATGATGAGCGGTATATAGTTATTTGGAGGCTCTCGAAACGGTACGGAGAGGGCAAAAAATAGTGTATAAAGGAGAGGTAGAAAAAATGGGCGATAATGAGATTCAATACCTCATCGAGAAGCTGAAGAAGCTTGAGGAGGATTATTACAAGCTTAGAGAGCTTTATCGCAGATTGGAAGATGAAAAGAGATTTATCGAAAGCGAAAGAATAAGATATGAGAGAGAAGTTAGAAGGCTTAGAAGTGAGATTGAAAGATTACGCTCACCTCCTTTACTCGTCGGTGTAGTTTCAGACGTTCTGGAAGATGGAAGAGTGGTTGTTAAAAGCTCAACCGGACCCAAGTTTGTTGTAAACGCCTCCCAGTATGTCAGTGAGGACGAACTGAAACCCGGTGCCAGGGTTGCGTTAAACCAGCAAACACTCGCAATCGTCAATGTGCTGCCAACATCAAAAGACCCGATGGTCTACGGGTTTGAAGTGGAGGAGAAGCCGGAAGTGAGCTATGAAGATATAGGTGGACTGGACGTTCAGATTGAGGAAATAAGAGAGGCTGTTGAACTTCCAATGCTGAAACCCGAACTGTTCGTTGAAATAGGGATTGAGCCACCGAAGGGTGTGCTTCTCTATGGTCCTCCGGGGACAGGAAAAACTCTGCTGGCGAAGGCTGTGGCGAATCAGACCAGAGCGACATTCATTCGAGTTGTGGGGAGCGAATTCGTACAGAAGTATATCGGAGAAGGTGCAAGGCTCGTCAGGGAGGTTTTCCAGCTTGCAAAGGAAAAATCACCTTCAATAATATTTATCGATGAACTCGATGCTATAGCTGCGAGAAGAACAAACAGCGATACAAGCGGAGACAGGGAGGTTCAGAGAACAATGATGCAGCTTCTTGCAGAGCTCGATGGATTTGATCCGAGGGGCGAAGTTAAGGTTATAGGGGCTACAAACAGAATAGACATCCTGGATCCTGCCATCCTCAGGCCGGGGAGATTTGACAGGATAATAGAGGTTCCGATGCCAACCTTTGAAGGCAGAATTCAGATATTCAGGATTCACACCAGAAAAATGAAGCTCGCCGATGACGTTGATTTCAAGGAGCTGGCAAGGGTTACAGAGGGGGCGAGTGGAGCGGACATTAAGGCAATATGTACCGAAGCCGGAATGTTTGCAATAAGAGAAGAAAGGGCAAAGGTTACAATGCTGGACTTTACAAAAGCAATAGATAAGGTACTCAAGAAATCGACACCATTGCCCGATTTGAAGGGAGTGATGTTCGTATAACCGTTTCGGGAGCCTCCACCTTTCTCACCTTCAAATACCGCCTTAAAAATTTTCCGGATTAATAAGTTTATTTTTCGACATCCGGCCATGAATAAAAAACTTAAAAAGCAATGGTGAAATTTTAAAGGTTAAGATGGAAATTGGCTGCTTAACGATTTCTCACAAAAAGGCAAATGTGGAGGATATCGAAAAATTATGGCTTAAAGTCAGGACTGATTTGGACAGTTATATTTCAGAATGTGGAGTTTCAGAGTATGCCTACATCTTCACGTGCAACAGATTTGAGCTGTATCTGGCAGGTGGGGATGTGGAAAGCTGCCTGAGAGGGCTGGTGAGCAGGTTTGATATCGCAGGTAAAGCAGACATTCTGCTTGGAGATGAGTGTCTGCTTCACCTCATGAGGGTGGCTGCTGGCGTAGAGTCCATGATAGTCGGGGAGGAGCAGATTCTCGGTCAGGTGAGGCATTACCACAATCTCTGCAGGAAGGAGGGATTGACGGGAGAGATTCTGGACAGAGTTTTCAGCAAGGCGATTCAGGTTGGGAGAAAGGTCAGGAGAGAAACAGAAATTTCCAGAGGATCGGTTTCTATTGGTTCCGCAGCTGTCGATGTGGCAGAGAGGATACTCGGGACGCTAAAGGGGAAAAAAGCTCTGCTAGTTGGTGCCGGGGAGATGGGAACTCTGGTGGCCAGAGCAATAGCTAGTAAGGAAGTTGAGGCAGTGTTAATCGCCAACAGAACATTCGAGAGAGCAGAAGAGCTTGCAAGGAAAATCGGTGGGATAGCTGTAAAGTTTGACAAGCTGGAAGAGTATCTCCGGATCTGTGATGTTGTGATTTCTGCCACTTCCGCTCCGCACAAGATCATTAAAAAGTCGGATGTTGAGAAGGCGATGAAGGGAAGGAAAAGCAGATTGCTGATAATAGATATCGCACTTCCAAGAGACGTTGAGGAGGGTGTTGGCGATATTGATGGGGTTGAACTTCTCACGATTGACGATCTCAGGAAGGTGAGCGAAGAGAACCTGAAAAAAAGACTTGGTGAAGTTGAGAAGGCGGAACAAATAATAAGAGAGGAGTTAGATCAGCTTAAGATGCTTTTAAAGGATATGAATGCGAAGGCAGCAATAGCTGCGATGTATTCCCTTGCCGAAAAGTATGTCGGGGAGGAGATAGAGGAACTTTACTCCAGGCTGTCTGCAAGGTATAAGCTTGACGATGCAGCAAAAGAGATGCTGGAGGATTTCGCATCATCTCTGATCAGGAAGTTTCTCAGGGAGCCAACAGTCAGACTGAGAGAGGCTGCAAGAAATGAGAAAAGCTATATTATTGAAGCGGTAAGGTATCTCTTTGGTGATGGTAATGGCAGAATTCCCGAAGCTAAGGCTGAGAAGACTGAGAAAATCGAATCTAAGGAAGATATTCCGCGAAGTGAGGTTGGGTCCTGAAAACCTTATAGTTCCCGTTTTTGTTGATGAAAATTTGAAGGAAAGAAAGCCGATAGAATCAATGCCGGGTTACTTCAGACTTCCCGTGGATGATGCCGTGAGGGAAGTTGAAGGATGCCTGGATCTCGGTCTTGAGAGTTTCATTCTCTTCGGTGTACCGTCACACAAGGATGAATTTGGAACCTCCGCACACGACAGAGATGGCGTCATACAGAGGACTGTGAGGAAAATAAAGGCCGAATTTCCCGATGCTGTTGTCATCACAGATGTCTGTCTGTGCGAATACACAACTCACGGCCACTGCGGTGTGGTGAGTGGAGAGGAGATTCTGAACGATGATACTCTCCCCATTCTCGGCAGAATAGCAGTGAGTCATGCTGAAGCCGGAGCCGACATCGTGGCTCCGTCAGGTATGATGGACGGAATGGTTGGGGCGATAAGAAAAGCCCTTGACAGCGCCGGTTTCGAAACGGTTCCCATCATGAGCTATGCTGCAAAATATGCATCAGGCTTCTACTCACCTTTCAGAGAAGCCGCAGAGAGTGGATACAGGTTCGGTGACAGGAAGGGGTATCAGATGGACATCCACAATGCGAGGGAGGCACTCAGAGAGATCGAGCTGGACATAAAGGAGGGTGCGGACGTTATAATGGTTAAGCCAGCACTGCCATATCTTGATATCATTCGAATGGCGAAAGATAGATTCAACGTTCCACTCGCAGCCTACAACGTTAGCGGGGAATACAGCATGATAAAGGCTGCAATTGAAAAGGGATGGCTGAACGGGGATGTGATCTACGAGATTCTGGTAGCAATCAAAAGGGCTGGAGCGGATCTGATAATAACCTACCATGCCAAGGAAATGGCAGAGAAGCTTCAGTAAACCTCGACATCCACAACAACGTGATAAACTCCGGGAGAATAGTTCTTAACCTTTTTAAAGTTTAGAATTCTGCATCTCCTGCCGGCTCTGCTGCATGCCTTCTCGACTCTCCTAATCGGCCTCTCGATTACGGCTTCCGGGGTGGATTCGTGGTAGTGAATGACTCCCTTCCCATCTATTGCCCTTACCGCAGCCGGCAGGAAGTCCTGGCAGTAGATATGCCCCATCACAACCCTGTCGGCGACCTTTTCTGGAGTGACGAACATCGAATCACCGAGTATCGGAATTACATTCCTCACGTTATTCAGCCCGATATTCTCGATCAGATATCTGTATGAATCGGGATTTATTTCAATTGAGTATATCCTCTCAGCTCTGGAGTGGATGGCAATTGGTATTGAAAAGTATCCTATCCCTGCAAACATGTCTACCACGATTTCACCTTCATCGACCATTTTTGCGACCCTAATCCTCTCTGCCTGGTTCCCAAGGCTGAACATCACCTTGCTGACATCAAGTTTGAAAACGCAACCGTTCTCTCTGTGCAGGGTCTCGCTTCCATTACCGGCTATTAGCTCGACCCTTGGTTTTCTCAGCATTCCAACTCTGCCGTAATCGCACCATACTGCCTTGCATCTTGGGTTTAGCTTCAAAAGTGCCTCACCTATTGTTCTGGAATATTTTCTCGCCTCCTCCTTCAGCTTGACCATCAAAATGTCTCCCAGAATCTTGTAGTTACTTGGGATGAACTCTTCCGGCACGATGCCTTTAAGTTCAGACTTCAGATCCATCTTACTGCTGAAAACGGGGTTAACCTGCTCGACAATTTCGTAATCTGAAAAAAGGTCTTCTGACCCGTCTATAATCGGGATTTCAACAAAGTCTCCAGCAGCAAGGATTCTTCTTCTCCTGTCCTTCACACCTTTTTTTTCAGCCAGCTTTCTTACCTCTTCCGCCCTCTCCTTTGGAACCCTCACGGCCTTCATAGGTCTTTGAGAAATGCGTAAAATCTCCCCTTTTTCTCAAAAACCCTAACTTCGGATCCTATTTCTGCACCGTAAGGTCTTTCTGTTGTGATAACGTCTCCATCACTGCAAACTATTTCTGCAACACTCTCATCCACGTTCACGACCACGCCCTCTTTCATATCCTCTTTTCTTGCTGTAACTCTGTGTTTGTCCAGGTTTATGGTTTTTCCGGTGATTATATCAATAGCTTTCCCACTCTGAACGTTTTTGACGACACCAAATTTTCCATTTAGCTCTACAACATCTCCTTCTCTGTACTCCGGGATTTTTACAGAGTATGTGAATCTGTATACATCTCTGCCGTCAATTTTTGTATGGAGTTTCTTGCTTTCAGTTATTTCTCCGCCAAACCTGCTTTTGATGAGTTTTGCAATCTTCATCCCGATTTTTCTGCTTCCCAGATATACATTCAGTCCCTCCCTCTTCCGCTCAATTTTAGAAATGAAGGCCTTTTCATCACCTTTGCTCTTTCTGATCACGTTTTCAACAACTTCCATCGCACCACTGATTTCATCTTCACTGAGTTCTCTGTTATTCGCCCTGACCTGAACAATGGACTCGTAGTATCCACCGCTTTCTCTACTGCATTTTGGACAGCTCAGCTTTTTAATACTGTATTTTAATGGAGCAGAGACGGAAACGAACTCTCCATTTACGTAACCTGAGAATACAATCATCTTTGATTTTACATCTATCAAAACGTCTTTAACATCAAACTCATCAGAAATGAGGGTGTTTTTAAAGACCATCTCTTCTACAGCCCCTTCAAGACTTCTCGATGTCCATCTTGCTCCCTGCTTAACCGCTCCGCACGTGCTGCACACCTGTATCTCAAAATTTCTAACTCTTGCCAGCTCAACTTTCTCAACCATGCATTTCCCACAGAGCGTTCCTCGCTCGATTTCCTTTCCACAGACGATGCACTTCACAATATAATTCATTGATACGCACCTCTTAAAAACTGACCGAAATATTTATATTCTTTTAACCTAACAATAGGTTAGGTATAGTATGTTAGTGAGGGATTGTTAGGGAGTAGTGGGAAAGAAGTTTGTTGGGAGGTGATGAAAAATGTTCGTGGACCCGTTTGAAGAAATCAGGAAGATGCAGGAGAGATTCAACAGATTGATGGATGAGTTCGTCAGAGTTCCCGAATTCAGGGAGTACAGACTGGGAATGCCGGTGGATGTTATTGACGAAGGAGAACAGATCAAGGTAATTGCAGACATCCCCGGATTCAACAAGGAGGACATAGAGATCTACTTTGAAAATGGTGATCTTGTTATAAGGGGAGAAAGGAAGGAGGAGGTTGAAGAGAAAAGAAAAGATTACATTCGAAAAGAGAGAAGGATGGGAACGTTCTACAGGAGAATCGCCCTGCCCTCGGACATTGAAAAGGACGGTGTCAAAGCGAGATACAACAATGGTGTTCTCGAAATAACAATACCACGGATAAGGAAGGAGAGGAAAACAGTTCCTATTGAGTAATTTTAATATTTATTTCATTTTTGAAAGCAAAAGAAAATATACTCATCCTCTTTTTCAGATAATATATCGGAGGTCAGTACATGGATGTGAACCTTTTGAATCCAGAGGAGATTGGCAGTGTGAAATCCGAGAGCCTGATGCTCCTAGTTCCGGAAGCCATTTACAATCAGTTCAGGGAAAATTTCAATGAAATCAAATCTGAGAACGTTTTTGGGGCTGTATTTCCGGGAGTAATATTCAATGGGAGAAGATACGATGATAAGATAATTGCAGTGGAGTTTGATTTTGAGGTTAAGGTTTATAGGGGGGTTGTTGACAGGGTTGAGGGCAAAACGCTGATGATCTTCGGTGATGCACTGCATGCTGACATTGAAAGTCTGATTGAGAAAATTTACTTTAAACTCGGAAACAGGATTAAATACATAGGCGGTGGAGCAGGGTCGATGAGAAGTCGGATCAAATGCCTTTTCGATAGAGCAGGATTTTTTTCCGAAAGTATACTTCTTGCATTTCTTCCGCATGATTTTAATATAGCCGTAAGACATGGCTGGAGAGAACTTGACCAGAGCTTTATTTCAACAGAAGTGGATGGCAGGAGGATTATTGAACTTGACTGGAAGCCCGCTTTCGAAGTTTATAGAGAGGCTCTTGAGCTTAGTGGGGTGCAGATCAGCAGAAAGAACTTCTTTGAAGTTGCACTTGCTTTCCCTTTTGGACTGTCCAAGGTGAAAGGGGAGGACATAATCAGAGACCCAATCGGATTGGATGGGGACAGTATAATTTGCGCCGGAAACGTTCCGCAGAACTGCATTCTGAAACTCATGCACGGCGATAAAGAGGATCTTATCAAAGCTACGAGAGATTGCCTGGAATCGGTGGAAAACGCTGTCCTGTCTTTTGACTGCATATCGAGAGCGATATTTCTCGGAGAGGATCTGGACAGGGAGTTGCGGTACCTTAAGGACACGTTCGGTGCGCTGACAATAGGTGAGATCGGATGTGATGATGGTTTTCTGGAGTTTCATAACAAAACTGTGGTCGTGGGAGGATTGGGATGAACGACAAGGACCTCATCGCCACACTGTTTGAGCTGGAAAGTCTGATCCGTCCCGGAGACATTAGGAGTGTTTTGACGGAATTTGGAAAGGAGCTGATCAGAAGATTTGGCTTCAGATGGTTTAGGGCAGAGGTTCCAATACTGAATCTTGAGGTGAGAATACCGGAAAATGCCGAATTCGAAGATTCGGTAGAGTTCAGCGGCTCTGTTTTAAGGCTCCATACGGGGGGCAGGATAGATGATTTAATCTTAAAGGCTCTTAGACCGCTTTTTGAAAGACTCGACTATACCATAGCATACAGTATCTTCTATGACGTAATGTTGAACGTTCTTCAGTTTTCAGAAGACCTGATACTGCTGGTGGATGAAGAAGGTCGAATCGTTGAGATGAACAGAAAGGCTAGAGAGATATTCGGTTTGAGGGAAAAGCTTCCTGAAGAGTGCAGGAGTGAGATCTGCGAATTCGGTGGTAGGACCTACTCAATGGGGGGCATTAAAGTTGGAAAGCTCAAGGTTATTGTGGGGCGAGATATCACCCAAATAAAACGGCTGGAGGAAGCTGCCAGAGAGGGAGAGGAGAATTTCAGAAGACTTGCCGAGGCTATACCGATTGCCGTCGTTGTTTATGGCAAAGACGGATGGCTTTTTATGAACAAAGCTGTCGAGGAGCTGACGGGATATACAAGAGAAGACCTGATATCCAGACAGTTCCGGGAAATCGTTCCCGAAAACGAAAGGGAAAAACTCGAGAAAGCAATTGAGGCATGGGTGGAGGGTGAGGATGTTGGTCCTTACAGGCTCACCGTCAGGAGGAAGGATGGAAGAGAAAGGAGGGTTATCGTAAGAGGGGCGAGCATAAAGTGGAAGGGTAAGAAAGCGGCAATTGTAACCTTTACAGATGTAACCGAAATTGAGGAGGATAGAGAGAGGTTAAAGGAGCTTTCCGAGATGCTTTCCCTGATTAACAGAATTCTGAGACATGATGTTTTAAATGCGTTGACCTCTGCTCTGGCGTATCTTGAGTTCTACGAGGATATGAAGGATGAATCCATGTTGAAAAAGGTAAGAAACTCCATTGAACGAAGTGTAGCTATTATAAAAGACATGAGAGCGTTTGAGGAACTGGTAAAAAAGGGTGAGCTGAAGCTGGTAGATGTCAGAAAGGTTGTGGAGGAGGTGGCAAGAAAATTTGATCTCGACATCAGAATCAGAGGGTCGGGAAGGGCCTTTGCAGACGATGGGCTGAGGGAAGTTTTTGAGAATATACTGCAAAATGCCGCCCAGCACAGCGGCAGTGATCGGGTGGATGTTACCATAAAAGAGTTCTCCGATACCTGTGAGATCAGAATTGCGGATTACGGTAAGGGAATTCCGAATGCGATCAAAGACGAAATTTTCAAAGAGGGATTCAAGTTCGGAGATACCTCAAGAACCGGTCTTGGTCTGCACTTTGTGAAGAAACTTGTTGAAAGGTACAACGGTGAGGTTTGGGTTGAAGATAACATTCCGAAAGGTGCGGTTTTTGTCATTAGACTGAGAAAATAGTTTCGTTTGATATGCAGTCTTACTCTGCTAGATAAATTATAATGATAAAAATTTACAAAAATTTTTAACGAAAAACTTATAAGTGTTTATTTGTTATTAATTTTGATGAAAAAAGAACATTTGAAGTGGGTTTTGGGTGTACTTCTGCTGGGGGCTCTTGTTCTCGGATGTGCGCAACCTCAGGCACCAAAAGAAACTACAACTCCTCAGGCGACAGCTACAACACCCTCTCTACCGCCGGGAACCGTACTCAAAGTTGGAGGTGGACCTGTCGGAGGACTGTGGTATCCGGCAGCATCGCTTTACGCCCAGCTCATCACCGACAATACTCCATACAAAGCCACACCCACTGTGGGTGGTGGTGAAGAAAACGTCAGGAAGATAGTTAACAATCAGCTTGATCTTGCGATTACGTTTTCACTGCCGACATATCAGGCTTACAATGGAAAAGGGAATTTTGACAAGCCCTACAAAAATATAAGAACCATCGCCGCTGTTTATCCATCTCCACTCCAAGTTGCGGTTCTTGCAGATAGTGATATTCACTCATACTCCGATTTGCTGGGTAAGAGGGTATCTCCGGGAAAGGTAGGATTTACGGGCAAATATACCTTCGAAAAAGTTCTGGAGGTTTACGGCATATCTCTGGATGATATTGAAAAGGCTGGAGGTAAGATAACATATGCCGGATACAGGGATCAGGTTGATCTGATGAAGGATGGACATCTTGACGCTATTGTCCAGCAGACAGTTGTTCCAAGCAGCACTTTGCTTGATCTTTCCACCCTGAAGCCGATAAGATTGCTCAGTATCGATCAGGATAAGCTGGAGGAGTTCCTGAAAAGAAATCCTGCTTACAGTGCGTATGAAATTCCTGCTAACGTATACAATGGTCAGACGGAGCCTGTTCAGTCTGTGGGATTGTGGAACATCTGGGTGTGTAGGGCTGATCTGCCGGAGGATGTCGTTTACAAGATAACAAAAATACTGTGGGATAATCAGGAGAAGTTCTACGAATTGCATCAGGCATATCGTGACAACATGAAGCTTGAAAATGCGCTGAAGGGCCTTACCGTTCCACTGCATCCCGGTGCGTATAAGTTCTACAAAGAGAAGGGCCTTGAGATTCCAGACAACCTGGTTCCCCCTGAGTACAGGTAATGCATAAAAGGGAGGTGGAAAAATAAACCTCAAATCCCTATTTTTTTATGATTTTAGAAAAAAAGCTTTGAAAATTTTATCCGTGCTCCTCGCTCTGTACATTATTCTGGGTACTGTGATGGGTTTTCCTGAAGCCTATCAGCATAGGATCATATTTGTTACCTTCATTCTTGTAATAGGAATCTTGCACTATCCACTGGGCGGTGGAGAAAGAACTTTATTTAAGATTACTGACGCAATCCTGATTCTGTGTGTCGCTGTGGTTGGGATTTATTCAGCCACTCATTCTGAGGAACTTTATCTGAAATCTGGTTTTTCAACCTGGTTCGAGGCAATTCTTTGTCTCGTCTTCATTATTGCAATACTGGAGGTGACAAGAAGAGCGATGGGGCTGCCATTGCCCGTGTTGACATTTCTATTTATCATTTACTCCTTTTACGGCCAGTATTTTCCCGAACCCCTGACCCATGCTGGGTACGACATTTTTGCCTTCACAGATGTTCAGTTTCTGACGCTGAATGGTATTTTTTCAATCCCCATCGGGGCATCGGCAACTTACATTGTGGCTTTCATACTTTTCGGAAGTCTGTTTTTGAAAACAGGACTGGCTGATTACATGTTTGACATAGCGTATGCCCTATTTGGTTCAAGAACGGCAGGCCCCGCAAAGGTTGCCGTGATCAGCAGCGGGTTCATAGGGAGTGTCAGCGGGAGTGCGGCGGCGAATGTTGCCACCACAGGTGCGGTCACAATTCCGCTGATGAAAAGGATGGGCTATCCACCTGAAACAGCCGGAGCAATTGAGGCCACAGCATCAAGTGGCGGACAGTTTATGCCACCCATAATGGGAGCTTCTGCATTCATTATTGCGATGTATCTTGGCATACCGTACCTGAAGGTTGCAGCGGCAGCAGCAATTCCAGCAATTCTCTACTACCTCTCAGTGGGCACCTCCGTTCACATACTCGCCAGAAAATTTCGGTTGCCAACGATGAAGAAGGAGGAATGTCCGCCGCTAAAACAGGCCCTTAAAAAATCATATTCTTTTCTACCACTCGCTATCGTTGTTGCTGTACTTATTTCTGGTAGTACACCCATGCTTGCCGGTTTTTACGCAATTGTGTCGGTGCTTGTTATAGCTCTGGTTGACAGGAACCTGAGATCGAACATTCAGACATTCGTGGATGGCCTCTATGAAGGCGTTATCAACACATTGCCGGTAGCCCTTGCCTGCGCTTCTGCAGGAATTGTCGTGGGTGTTATTACTCTGACAGGTCTCGGGTACATGATGAGTTCTATTCTTCTCAGCGTTGCTAAGAGTAACCTGCTCCTCTTGCTCGGTCTGTGCATGGTTGCGGCACTCGTTCTGGGAATGGGGATGACAACGGTTGGAGTTTATGTTTTGCTTGCAGTTCTCGTAGCTCCGGCTTTAATCAAGCTGGGTGTTGTTGAACTTGCAGCACACTTTTTCCCGTTTTACTACGGGATTATCTCAGCAATTACACCTCCGGTGGCCGTGGCATCGTACACGGCAGCAGGTATTGCAAAATCCAACCCCTTCAAGACTTCGGTGGAGGCTCTGAAGATTGGTCTTCCCGCTTTCATAATCCCGTGGTTTTTTGCTATCTTTCCCGGACTGGTTTTGCACGGTTCGCCCTTAGACATCCTTGTGGCCACTGTTATCACTCTGGTTGAACTGTCCATTATAACCATCGCTGTTCACGGATGGTTCAGGAGGAACCTCAGCTATCTGGAAAGGGCAGGACTCATCGTCCTGTTTTTGGTGATATATTACCTGTCAATAATCTCGATATCCCATTTAAAGCTGGTTTAGTCTGTTGGTGGTGAGATAAATGGTTGCATACAACTACCAGCTCTTAATAAAGCACATTTTTGAGAGCGGTGTGAATTACGCCCCGAAGCAGGAAGTTGTTTACAGGGATCTGAAAAGATACACCTTCAGAGACATATACGAAAGGGTGCACA
>NZ_JAEKIW010000010.1 GCF_016757965.1 Archaeoglobus neptunius
CACAGCGGCTATTTCCTTTACTGGAGTCCCCTTGTCGAGTTGTCTGATTATCCATCTGATCTTCTTGTTCGTTAGCTTTCTCACAAGAGTTGGATGTTGGGTTGTGAAATAATTTTGGGATACTACAACTCGAACCACGTATCAGAAGAAAAAGAGATAGACACGCATTAAATGCCGTCAGAACTTACCTGAGATTCCTTGTGAAGACAGGGAGGATGAAAGCCTCGGAGGTTGAAGACTTCCGAGACGTAATTCCGAGCATAAGAACAAAAGCCAAGAGTGAAACGGAGAAAGCCATCACACCTGTGGAAATCGTGAAAGTCTTTCTTAACGACAATGCCTTTTCCGTGGAAGGTGTTCCGGCCGATGTTTACAGGATCATTGAATTCATGCAGGGAACTACAGGGCCAATGTTCAAGCTGTAAGGCTGTATTATGGCTTTCTGGATAAGTTCAGGGAGACTGTCCACATCCTGTGAGTTGAGATGGTTCAGTGCAGTAAACACCAGAACTGAACCTGAATGACTCTCCTCACTCTTCCAGAAAACCCTCCATTTCACCCTTAGAACTGCTAAGGGTTTTGGTGCAAAACATTTTAAGGTTTCAGACATCAATGGATGTTATGCAAACAATAAAGGAGATAATCTTTCTCGTTGAGGAGACCGATGATGGTTATATAGCCCAAGCTCTTGGACACTCAATATTCACCCAAGCAGATACTCTTGATGAGCTCAAAGAGATGGTAAAGGATGCTGTAGAATGCCATTTCGACGAAGAAGAGAGACCGAAGATAATCCGTCTCCACATCGTCAGGCAAGAGGTCATAACCGTATGAAGCTTCCGAGAGACCTGAGCGGTGAGAAGCTTGCCAAGTTGCTGAGAAAATACGGTTATGAGGTTACGAGGCAGACAGGGAGCCACATTAGACTCACAACCACTTTGAAGGGAGAACATAACATAACAATACCCAGACACAAGGCTTTGAAGCCCGGAACTCTCAACTCCATTCTTAAAGACGTTGCAGAACACCTCGGAATCGATAAAAGGAGGCTGATGGAGGAATTGTTTGGCTGAGTTTATCGTTACAACCCTTAAAGACTTCGTCAAAAATTCGCCACCGTTTAGTTAGACTTCTTTTTGTGGGTAAATTTCTGGAAATACAGTTCAGGCAGTATTTAGCAGTGCTAAAAAACGGAAAGAGGAGTGCGGGGGGAGGGATTCGAACCCTCGAACCCCTACGGGACGGGACCCTGAATCCCGCGCCTTTGTCCGCTCGGCAACCCCCGCCTGAAGGTTCATCGCAAACTGGATTTATGAGGTTTGTGGTTTCCAAAAGTAATAAATTCCACCGGTTCTATGGCTCGGAAGTGAAGGCCGTTGAATGCAGGGATGTATGGATGGTTTACAGGACATTTATGGAGAGGGGAGTCACGGCACTCAAAGGTGTAAGTCTTGAGGTTGATGAAGGGGAGATTTTTGGCATTCTTGGCCCAAATGGGGCTGGAAAAACGACCCTTATATCTGTCCTTTCAACAATACTTATTCCCACCAAAGGTGAGGTCAGAATTGCGGGTATGGATGCATTCAAAAATACAAAAAAAGTTAGAGAGCGGATAAACATCTCCAGCGGTGTCAGGCTCCCGTGGGGCCTGAAAGTCTACGAGTGTCTTAGATTCTACTCTCTCTGCTACGGGATAACCGAGAAAAATGTAATTGAGAGGCTGATAGCAGAATTTGAGCTTGAAGAGCACAGGAACAAGAGGTTTGATGACCTCTCAGCAGGAAACAAACAAAAGCTGAATCTGGCCAGAGCTTTTCTAAATGATCCGGATGTTGTTTTTCTGGATGAGCCGACAGCCAACCTTGATCCGGATATGGCAAAAAAGATCAGGGATATGATCCTGAGGATTCAGCAGGAGAAAAATGTTACCATAATCCTAACTACACACAATATGAGGGAAGCTGAGATGCTCTGTGATAGAATTGCATTTATCAAAGATGGCAGAATCATTGCAGTTGGCACCTCAGAGGAGCTAAAACGTCGCATCAGGGCTAGAGAACGGATAGTGGTAAAGTCTAAGAATGCTGATGTGGATTCGCAGGTATTTTATGTGGATGATGCTGAGAGGGAATTGCCCAGAGTGCTTCTCGAACTGGCAGGGAGGGGAATTGAGATTGAATCCGTCAAGGTGGAGGAGGTTACCCTTGAAGACGTATTCATCGAGCTTGCTGAAGGTTCTCAGTGAGACGATCGCCTTTGCGTACAGGAATTATGCTGTGACCAAGAATGAGTTTTATGCGATATTCGAAATGCTCTTCTGGCCGGTTGTCAGCTTAATTTCCGTTGGTCTGCTTGGAGAATTTCTCTACCTGTCTAAAAACGAAATTGCATTCATTATGATCGGAGTCATTGCCCTGAGCGTCATTCAGATCATCCAGATCGACGTTACCTACGTTATGCTGCTTGATATGTGGAGCATGAGTTTGAAGTACATAATTGTGACACCCATGCCGTTCTACAGGATGGTAATAGGAGCGTGGCTTTTTGGGTCGATGAGAGGCCTTGTTTCATTGGTTCTGCTGGTCATACTCAGTGCGAGACTGTTCGGCTTCACATTCTCGCTTCCATTACTGCCAGCCATTCTTTTTATTGCAGGAATGTTACTCAGTGCGATGCTGATCGGGATTTTCAATTGTGTTTTGATTCTCGTATTTGGGAGAAGGGCTGAGATTTTTGCATGGACTCTGACCGCTATTGTTATGCTTTTCTGCGGAATTTACTACCCTGTTTCAATTCTTCCGGAACCCTTCAAAACAGCCGGTCTTCTGATACCCATAACCCACTACCTGGAGTATTTCAGAACATTTTATGGCTTTCCATCAACTTTTCCAAATCCTTTCCTGATTGGAATTGCTGAAACAGTCGTCTATCTCGCAGTATTGTTAATAGTAGCTGAGTTAAGCATGAAAAGAGCGAGAAAAACCGGGCTGGTGCTTAAGCTCTCAGAGTGATACATCGAAAACATTTTAAATGCATTTTTTGAAAACCACCCAATGAAATTCAAGTGCATTCTCTATACATGGGAGGACATTCATAGGCTGTGTCGAAAACTGTCAGAGGAGATAAGGAAGAGTGGGTTCGAACCGGACGTGGTTGTGGCGATAGCTAGGGGTGGATGGGTACCGGCAAGGATAGTCTGTGACTATCTCGACATCAAAGAACTTTACAGCGTTATGACCGAGCACTGGGGTGTGGCTACGAGAACTGGGGAGGCGAGGATAGTCCAGCCGTTGAACGTTGATATACGTGGTAAAAAAGTTCTGATTGTCGATGACGTCGCAGATACCGGGGATACGATTAACATTGTCTCAAAGCATGTGAGAGAATACTCACCGGCAGAGCTAAAGGTTGCAGTTGTTGATTACAAGAAAACATCCAAGTACGTCCCAGACTTTTATGCTGCCAAGATGGAGGGGTGGAAGTGGATAGTGTACCCGTGGAGCATGAAGGAGGAGCTTAGAGATCTCATTAACAGAACCGGAGCCAAGACTGCCAAGGAGGCAGTGGTAGCTTTGAAGGAAGAATTCGATGTAGACGTTAGTGAGGATATTGTGAGAGATGTCCTCTCTGACTGTTAGCAAGCTGCGGAGAGTTATTGAGGTCGCGAGGGGTGAGAGGAGAGCGGATCTTGTTATTAAAAACGCTCAAATTGTGAACGTTATAACCGAGGAGATTCTGGAGGGGGACATTGCGATATGTGACGATCTGATTGCTGGTGTGGGAAGTTATTCCGGCATCAGGGAGATTAATGCGGACGGCCTTTTTGCAGTGCCGGGACTGATTGATGCGCACACACATATCGAGATGTCAATGCTGACAGTTTCTGAGTTTGCCAGAATAGTTGTACCAGCGGGAACAACCTGCGTTGTTGCCGATCCGCATGAAATTGCGAATGTTCTGGGGAGGAAAGGAGTTGAGTTGATGCTTGAAGAGGCAAAAAGGACACCTTTAAGGCTTTATTGCCAGGTCCCATCCAGCGTTCCGTCTTCACATCTTGAAACGTCGGGAGCTGAAATCAACGTTGAGGATGTGGTATATCTGCAAAAACTTGAAGGTGTGATAGGTCTGGCGGAAATGATGAATTTTCCGGGCGTAATCAATGCTGAAGAGGAAGTTCTTCAGAAAATCGTCTCATCGAGGAGAACTGTTGATGGACACGCTCCCGGTTTGAGAGGAAAAGAACTCAACGCCTACATCTCTGCCGGGATAGGTTCCGACCATGAATGCACCAGTCTTGAAGAGGCCGAGGAGAAGCTGAGGCTTGGGATGTGGGTTATGATACGAGAAGGATCTGCTGCCAGAAATCTGAATTCTCTAAAGGGAATAGCCGGGAACAGACACACAATGCTTGTTACTGATGGCGACAGGAGCGTCAGAGACATTATCGAGCAGGGCTATCTTGACCACGTCTTTAGAAGGGCTGTTGAAGAGGGAATCGATGAGATTAAAGCACTTCAGATGCTGACCATCAATCCTGCAGAATATTTCGGGATAAAAGCTGGAGCAATCACACCATCCAGGTATGCCGACATCATCCTCGTTGAGAATCTGAGGGAATTTAGAGTTAAGAGGGTAATTTCGGGTGGTAAAGAGCCGAAATTCGAGCATTTCAAGTATCCGGAATTTGCAAAAAATACCGTAAGGGCAAGTCGAGTAACCGAGGATGACTTGAGGATTTCCGGTACAGGTTATGCGAGAATTATAGAGGTTTACGATGGGGAGATAGTTACTGGGGAAAGCGTTGAACGTGTGGATGGGGTGGATGTTTCAAGAGACGTTCTCAAGGCAGTTGTTGTGGAAAGGCACAGGGGGAGTGGCCGGATAGGGAAAGCTTACGTGAGGGGGTTTGGATTCAAAAGAGGGGCTGTAGCGCAGACAATAGCTCACGATGCCCACAACATTGTGGCGGTAGGTGCGGAAGATAGGGATATTTGCACGGCGGTAAACAGGGTCATTGAGTTGCAGGGCGGGATAGTTGTCGTCGACGAGCACGTAAAGGCTGAACTGCCGTTACCTGTTGCAGGGATAATGAGTGATGAAAGAGCAGAGATCGTTGCAGAAAAACTTCAGATGGTGGAAGAGGCGATATGGAATCTGGGATGCGAACTCAGAAGCCCCATCATAACCCTTTCCTTCATAGCCCTCCCCGTAATTCCCAAGCTGAAGGTGACGGATTTGGGCCTAATAGATGTTGAAAAGTTTACCGTTGCTGAGGTATACAGTCGATCTCGGGCGAGTACTTCTTGATGTCCAGCACCGGGGAGTTATTCAGGGCATCTAGCCATCTCACCACCAGGATGTTTTCCCTGATTTCGAGTATCTCCACAACGCACAGTCCAACGGGATTTGGTCTGCTTGGCGATCTCGTTGAGAAAACTCCCCTCTCTTTCTTCTCTCCCGGAGGAACCACTTTAAGCTTTTCTCTACTCGCCCTGTCCATCCAGTAAAGAACAATGGCGTATCTGCAGTTTTCAAGGCCATCAAGTCCATCCTTAAATTCACCATAGATGACTATCTCAGATATCCTATCGGAATACCTGCCCTGTCTGGGTGCGTCGCTCATACTTTTGTAGGGAGATCTTACGAATCCGATTGGCCTCAGGACGACCTGCATACAGTCTCTCCACTCAAAAATTTTTTATTCTTGCTGTCCAACAAGCTGTGATGAAAACAATAATAATGGCGGGAGGCTACGCTACGAGGCTTTGGCCGATAACAAAAACAAAAGCGAAGCCTTTGCTTCCCATAGGGACGAAAAAGATAGTGGATGTTGTATATGAGAAAGTTTCAAAGTTTGATGCTGAAATTTTACTCTCCACAAACAAGAGATTTGAGGAGGATTTTAGGAAATGGGCAGAGGGAAAGAACGTAAAAATTATTGTTGAGAACACTACAAGGGAGGAGGAGAAACTTGGTGCAGTTAGAGCGCTTGCGCAGATAGTGGAAAACATTGAAGATGATTTTCTGGTTATTGCTGGAGACAATATTTTCTCTTTCGATCTGGATCCTTTGATAGAGCTTTTCAACTCCAAGAAGAAGCCTGTAACAGCCCTGTATGATGTTGGCGATTTTGAACTGGCAAAGAGATACGGTGTGGCAGAAATTGAGGGAGGTATTGTCAAAAAGTTCTACGAAAAGCCGGAAAGGCCCCCGTCCACACTTGCAGGAATAGCCATTTACGTTTTCCCGTCGGAAGTTGCGGAGATTCTCCAGGAGTATGTTGGCAGCAATGAGATAAGCGATAATCTTGGAGACTTCCTCAGCCATCTCTGTCAGACCATGGATGTTTATGGCTATGCGTTTTCCAACGGCAACTGGTATGATGTTGGAAACCCCGACTCATACATCGAGGCATTCAAATTCTATACAGACAGCTACGTTGACGAGAACGTTGAGATCGCAAAAGCTGCAAAAATAATAGAACCCGTTGTTATTGAAAAAGATGTTGTTATAAGGGGGAGATCGATTATAGGACCTTATGCCTTCATCGGAGAGGGATGTGAGATAGATTCTTCCGACGTCAGTGAAAGCGTCGTTTTCTCAAAGACCGTATTAAAAAAAGTCAGACTCTGGAGGAGTATAATCGATGATGACTGTGAGATAAGGAATATCGAGCTTAGCGGATCCATAATCGGAGGTCATGCAAGGATTCAGAGAGGATGAGAGCTGCGATTATCGATGGGTACGTTGACGAGCCATCCTGTCTGGGAGTACCACCGTACATTTCTCCGTATCCACGCTACATTCATGGAATGCTGAAAGAACTGGGCTACAATCCCCTGTACATTACGATAGACAGCTTAAGGAAGAACTACAAACTGCAAAAGAATCTAAGGGGATTTGATCTGGCAATCATTATTGCGGGCATTGCCGTTCCGGGCAAGTATATTGGTGGAAATCCGATGAGTAAAAAGGAGCTGTTCTCTGCAAATTTTGCTAGAAGGAACATTCTGGTTGGACCGATAACTCTCGAACTTTCGAGAAAAGAGAAGGAAATGCTAGCCGACTGCAATATTGAGGTCGTTGACTTTCCATTCGAAAAGAAGTTGGTTTCGCTGTTCGATGAGAGTGTTGAGTTTAGCATCGACAGGTTTGCAGTAGCCGGGGCTGATGTTGTCAGGCAGCATCCGGATTTTCCAAATGTAATATGTGAGATTGAAACTTACAGGGGATGCTACTGGGGCAGATGCTCCTTCTGCATAGAAAGAATACACAGTTTATGGATCCGAGATCCAAGGTGGATTTTGAGGGAGATAAAAGCCCTTTACGATTCTGGAGTCAGATATTTCAGACTTGGGAGACAGACGGACTTCTTCACGTACCTGGCTGATTTCAGCAGGGAAATTCCGGTTCCAGATCCGGAGAGATTGAAAGGGTTTCACAGAGCGATCTGGAGACTCTGTCCCGGGATCAGAACCCTCCATCTCGACAACGTAAACCCGAAAACCATAGCTGAATATCCCGAGGAATCCAGAGAGATCGTGAAGACAGTAGTTCTGTATCAAACACCGGGGAATGTGGCTGCCATGGGTCTGGAGAGTGCAGATGAAAGAGTTATCAGGAAAAACTCGCTCTGCGCCTCACCTGAGGATGTGATGGAGGCAGTTGAGCTTGTCAACAGATACGGAAGATATCCAGGATATAACGGCCTTCCTTATTTTCTGCCCGGTTTGAACTTCGTAATTGGGCTCAGGGGTGAGACAAAGGAGACGTTTGATGCAAACTATGAATTTCTTGAGGAACTTGTGGAGAAAGGCCTTTTGCTCAGGAGAATCAACATAAGACAGGTTAAGATATTTCCCGGAACACCGATGGAAAAAGAGGGTGGAAAAAGGCTCAGGAAGCACAGAAAATACTTTTTTGCGTTCAAACACAGGGTGAGGGAAAACATTGACAGACCAATGTTCAGAAAAATTCTCCCAAAGGGTAGAAAAATCACAGATTTGAGGGTGGAGGTGGAGGGTGAGAAGGTGAGCTATGCCAGACAGCTCGCAACATATCCGGTTCTCGTGGGCCTTATTGGGAGATACCCCGGAGGTAGTTTTGTTGACGCCAGAGTTGTTGACTACGGCCAGAGAAGTGTAACCGCCATTGAGGCAGGGCTTGATGTGAATGCAGCAACCGTGGAGCAGCTTGAGTATGTGCTTGGAAAATTGAGCCGTGAGGTTTATATTCACAGACCCATTACTTCTGAAAGAGAGTTAGAGGAAATTGCAGGAAGGGAAGCACTCCTTTACTTCACTGTGGGGGCTTGGAAAAATTAGCAGTGTTGGACATTAAACCCTCAGCAGTGAATATGATTCAATTGTAAATAAAAAAAATGGTAAATGGAAAAAGCTTTAAACGGTGGGCTTTAGTAAATTACAGGTGGTTGAATGAATATCTTCGAAAATCTTTTGAGCGTTGTCAATATATTTAAAAATAGGGATGTCTTAAGGCATAGTTACAACCCAGAAAAGCTCCCGCACAGGGAAGAACAGATAAATCAACTGGCTTTGTTGCTCTCACCCCTGCTCAGGGGAGGCACTCCATCAAATATTTTTATCTATGGAAAAACAGGTACGGGAAAGACCGCTACAGTAAAATTTGTAGGGAGACAGCTTGAGGAGGCCAGTAAAAAGGCAAAACAGAATGTTGTTGTCCACTACATTAACTGCGAAATTGTTGATACTGCATATAGGGTTCTTGCAAGCATAGCGAGAAAATTCGGGAGCAACGTTCCCATGACCGGCTGGCCCACCGATCAGGTTTATGACGAGGTGAAAAAGGTTCTTGAAAGGAAGAGGGCCAGAGTTCTTATAATTCTTGACGAGATAGATAAGCTGGTTAAGAAGGCAGAAGAGGCCCTTTATGGTCTGACAAGGATAAATTCGGAGCTCGAAAACTCCAGTATAAGTCTGATCGGCATTTCAAATAATCTCAAGTTCAAAAATTTCCTCGATGCCAGAGTTTTAAGCTCGTTAAGTGAGGAGGAGATAGTTTTCCCTCCCTACAATGCGGGACAGCTTGAGGACATTCTCATGCAGAGAGCAAAAATGGCGTTCGAGGATGGTGTTCTGGAGGAGGGCGTGATACAACTGTGTGCGGCCTACGCTGCTCAGGAACATGGTGATGCCAGAAAAGCTCTGGATCTGCTCAGAGTAAGTGCTGAAATCGCTGAAAGGGAGCGGGATACAAAGGTAAGGGTTGAGCACGTGAAAAAGGCTCGAAGGAAAATTGAAACCGATTATGTGATTGAGACGGTCAGAACCCTTCCGATACACAGCAAGATACTTCTTTACAGTATGGCTTTGATCTCAGAAACGAGCGAGAAGTTCACGACAGGAGAGGTGTACTGTGTTTACAAGAAGCTCTGCAACAGGGTGGGCGTGGATTCACTGACTCAGCGAAGGATCAGTGATCTGATATCAGAATTGGATATGCTCGGTGTTGTGAACTCAGTAATAATCTCAAAGGGAAGATATGGTAGAACAAGGGAAATGAAGCTCGAAACTGATGATAAAGCGCTGAGAAGGGTACTGGAAGAAGACTACAGATTGCAGTCTCTGAAAAATTATGAGGGTGAGCTGAGGAAGTTTGCAAGCCTGAAATTTTTTGAATAACGAAACATTTTTATCTCTTTTAATTAATCTTCATTCACCCGGCGTGCCCGCCAGCCATGCGTCCTCTGATGGGTGATGAGGATTCCACTAGGCGGGCCACACTTTTTTGTGTTTTCCGAAAATTATTTCATGTATCTGTCTCGGCCAATTTAAATTGGGCCGCCAATCTTGAGTAGTCCCTTTCAAGAAAACCACCTATGCTGTGGACCCAAAAGAGAAGGATAAAGAGTCATTCCCTCACTGGGTTCCTCTCCACCCTGTGGTTGTTGAGTGGCTCAGTCCAGTTCTGAAGTTCCGCCATGTTCAGCCTCAGGCACCGGAGAACTCGGTATTTCCATACTGGAAGAAAGATCACTTACTCTCACCTTTTGTTGAGTGTAGCAAAACGGGAGTATATAAATTTGTTCAGTTTAACTTTTTTGCTTCACCCCCCTGCCTCGATATTATCCAGTTTCAAAACTAGTCTCGACCTTCCGTAGGGTCAGAACTTCTCTATATATGAACTCCTTGATTTCTGATAGTCAGGAAAGGCAATGGGTAATATTCCTCTTAGTCCCTTTCAAAATTACCAAAAAAGCTGACCTTCCACATTCAGGACAAGTTATAAAATCTAGTCAGCCTGTTAAACCTGGTCGTTCGAGAAATATTGATAATCCAAAACAGCCATTCACTTGGACTGAATGAAAAAAGAGACACAAAGGCGGGGGTGTACTAAGCTTTATATACTATGCCCCATAAGAGCCTATAGGAGTATAGCAAAATATTAATGGTGTCACTATGAAAAGAGAAGATAAAAGATTGTTAAAGCTGGCAAAATTTGTAAAACTTTTAAAGGAGGCTAAAATTCATGATTTCAAAATAAAGTCATTTGAAAGTAGGCTAAGACTCCAAAAATACGTCTATATAGCCAAAGAATTGTTTGGAATGAGTCTAGACTACCCGTTCAATTTATATTTAAGAGGTCCTTATTCTCCGACCTTAGCTGACGACTATTACAGACTTCCAACATTCGAAGGAGATTTGAGCAAAGTTAGATACGGTAAAGAAAAATTCGAGAAGTTCAAGGAGTTCGTTAAAGATAAGACTTCAACCGAGTTAGAGATCATTGCAACAACACATTTTGTGTGGAAAAGCAATAAACATTTACTTAATTCGGGGACTTACTCCAAAGAGAGACTTGAGGAACTTGTAATCAGGAAAGTCCTTAATTTAAAAGGGGATTTAATTGTAGGATTTAAGAGACCCAGTGAAGATTTGGTGAGAGAGATCCTTAAAGAGATCCAAAACATCTAAGTTTTACCCAACCTTTAGCGGATGCAATCGTTCTCCAGTACTTCGTAGATTTTCTTCAATCTCTTGCAGTAGAGCAGAATTAATTAAAACACTATCAAAAGTATATAATCTTACAGAGTTTTTGTCACATACCGCTTGGGCAAATATAACTGCGTCGGTAGGGTTGAGATAGTTCTCGATCTCTAAACACTTTTTGGCCATCATTAAAGCTTCTTTTGTTGCAGGTTTGATATCTGCACCTATTTTTTTAATTAGCTGTAATAAATTAGCGGTTTTGTCGTAAACTCCGTCAGTATTGTCCTTCTCTTTTTCAAATATCTTATTTATCACCTCGCCGATGACAATAAACGGAATAACTATATTATATGGGACAGAACGTATTTCTTTGGCCACGTAGTATTTGTCCTTTTCTTTGTATATGTATGCAAGCAAGTAATCTGAATCTACATACACTGTGGGTTGCTCAAGGTTCTTTTCTTTTTTCTTTCTCTTTTTCTTGGGCACATAAAATCAGTTTCCATACTAATTATAAATTTTACCAATATTGTAACACACTGCAAAACTCTCTATTAGCATGGTTTAGAAATATATGTATCAAATTAACACCTATTAATGGCAAAACTCATACAGAGAGGTCAAAGACCACGGGGATATAATCCAGATCAGAATCTGGAGGGCACCAAAAGTTTCTGGAGTTCCTGTCCTACGTCCAGCACCCCTTAGCGGCCGAACTAAGGTGGGGCCGCCGAGATTTGAACTCGGGTCACCGGCGCCCCAGGCCGAGAGGCTACCAGGCTACCCCACGGCCCCTGCAAGTTAAATTAAACCGATGGTTTTAAAGGTTTTTGGCATTCTAAAAATCCGAAAGGTTTTGGGTGAATTCCGTAAATTATTTATGCGTAGATGGGAAAGCACTCTAAGACGGAGGTGACGTAATGCCAGAACTAGAGGTAAAGGGAAAGAAGCTCAGGCTTGACGAGGATGGTTTTCTGCAGGATTGGGAAGAATGGGATGAAGAGGTAGCAGAGGCTTTGGCAAAGGACACCAGGTTCAGTCCGGCACCAATTGAGCTGACAGAGGAGCACTGGAAGATTATCAAATATCTGAGAGATTACTTTATAAAATATGGTGTTGCTCCACCTGTGAGAATGCTTGTAAAGCAGTGCAAGAAGGAAGTAAAACCTGACTGCAATCTGCAGTACATCTACAAGCTCTTCCCGCAGGGACCTGCAAAGGATGCCTGTAGAATTGCAGGCCTGCCAAAGCCAACCGGATGTGTCTAATCTCTTCTATATTTTTTAGCCTGCTGAACAAATCTTTTTGCCAGGCTCCTGTCTGAGAGAAAGTGTACGTGAATGTAGTTTCCCATAACGTTTTTTACCATTATTCCGTCTCTTTTTCCGTCTATACCGAAACCCCTCTTCACAGCAAATGCAAAATCTGCTTTTCCGGTAAGAATCGCCTTGGAATAGTGAAACTCGTGCCCGACGACTTTTCTCCCCCGTGTGGTTATTGGGTTACTCTTTACTGCACTGTAAACGGAGTAACCCTGTGCCTGAAATTTCTTGAACATTACTGTTTTTAGTGGTAGAAATCCGACCATTTCGTACTCTGCACTTCCCGTATCTATTTTTTCTCCCAGATACATCAACCCACCGCACTCGGCATATACCGGTCTTCCGGAATCACAGAAACTGTAAATTTCGTCTCTCAGTCTTCTGTTCCTCTCTAACTGTTCCGCAAACACTTCTGGAAAGCCACCACCAATGTAAAGCGCATCCACATCTGGTAGCCTTCTATCTCTAATGGAGTCAATGGTGACGATTTCGGCGTATCTCGAAAGCTGGTCCAGATTATCCTGATAGTAGAAAGAGAAAACTTCATCCCTCAGCACACCTATTTTAATCCCACTTTTTTTATCTTTCTCTTCAAAAAGTTTCACATCGATTGGAGGCGCCTTGTAGGCGAGATCAACAATCTTTTCCACGTCAACATGTTCTTCAATAATCCTAGCAACATTGTCAATTAATTCATCAAAATCTCCTCTCTCGTATGCGGTAACGAGACCGAGATGTCTGTATGGCATCCTGATATCTTTCCTTGGGATCACTCCGTAAACTCTAACTTTGGCGAGCTTTTCCACAGCCTTTCTAACCTTACCTGCATGCCTGTCACTCCCCACCCTGTTGAGAATTACACCTTTCAGATCTACTTCTGGATCAAAGACTTTGTATCCGAGAATTATGGCTGCTGAGGTCCTGTTCAGCCTTTCCACATTTGCAACAAGCAGAACAGGGGCTCTGAGGATCTTACTGACTTCTGCCACACTTCCCCTTTCACTTACAGCGTCTGAAGAGTCGTAGAGTCCGGTTTTACCCTCAATTACGGCTATGTCAGCCCCCTTAAAGTTTCTGACAAAAGTTTCCAGCAGGGCGTCTCTGCTCAGCATGAAACTGTCAAGGTTTCTCGAATATCTCCCGGTGGCGAGGTGGTGAAAGCCAGGATCGATGAAGTCAGGACCAACTTTGTAGGGCTGAACTGTGTAACCTTTGTTCACCAGAACCCTCATTAAACCAATTGCGACCATCGTTTTTCCGACTTTACTGCTTGTTCCTGCGATTACGACCCTTGGGACCTCCATTGATGAAATTTTCACTTCGGAAATTTATCTTTTTACAGAAAAGCTTAAATTAAGCTGCGTGGTTTAGTTTTAGCATGGACGAATTTGAGTACATTATGATGGAGGATGAGGATGAAGAGGTTGAAGGCGAGGACGAAGTAAAGCTTGCCGAGATATATAAACTCGCAACGAAGCTTTTAAAGCTGCTGGATGACATTAAAAGCTTTGAACTGAGGGAATCTGCATCTTTAATGCTCATAAGAGAGATTGTGGGAGATGATAAAGTTCTTGTGGGTCTTGCGACAAAGATGCTTCAGGATATGAGTTATGGATTTGAAGATGATGAAAGCTATGTCAGTTAAAACTCCTCTTTTTTAAAATTCTCGATTTTATAATGCTGTAGTTGACAAACAGCGCCCCGAAAAATATGTTAGTGTGGTATGTGATGAGTCTCCAGAGAGCAACAAGTATCCCCAGAATGTTCGTGTCGACGAAGTTTGAGTAAAGGTAGGCCATGCTAACCTCTGCAATTCCGCTGCTGCCGGGTGTCAGGGGTATAAGGGAAACTATGACGATTATAAGCTGGGCAGTGTAGGAAAAGAGGTAATAAGGGTCATAGCCAAGCGAAATCAGTATGAATGAGGGCACCATAAAACCGGCAGACCATAGAATAAGGGTGATGACGTAAAGCACAAAGATGCTACTCAGAGAATTGGAGAGCATTTTTATTGTAGCTTCCCTGAACCTCCTAAGCTCCCGTGAAAAAGCATTTGAGTATTTTTCTGCCTTTTTTTCATTAAACTTTCGGACAAGCCTGTAAAGGACGTCTGCGAATTTTTCAATACTGCTTTCGTTCCTCAAAACCCTGAAGAGAGCGTAAAGAAAAACCAGAAGGAGAGAAATGAATATCACAGCGATTTTAAAACCAAAGCTGGTTGAAAATCCTGTGATAATCAGGAAAACCGGCAGTGCTGTTGAAAAGTACATCGAGTCGAGAACCCTCTCTGCAAGAACAATGAAGGCTGAGGTACCAACATCAACCCCCCGATCAGACAGCATCTTCACCCTGACCGGCTCTCCACCTGCGGAGGAGGGGGTTATTGCAGCCGTAAACATGCTGGCCATCGTTACCTCCACGGAATACGTGAACGCAATGCTGTACCCAAGATATTTTGAAAGAAGCTGAAGCCTGAATGCCCATAGAATCCAGAACAGGACCTGCATAAAGAAGGCGAGCAGGAGGTATCTCCAGTCAGCCCGCTTTATTACACTCCATGTTATCTCGGTTTCGGTATATTTGAAAATGATCGCAGTAACTACCACGCTTACCAGAATTCCTATCATCGCCGCTCTTGCACTTGAACCGCTACTCAACCTCTCCCCCCGTCTTGTCCAGCCTTGCGTTTAAGACACTTATTATTATCGCTACCAAACAGATTTAAATCAGAAGGAAGCTCGTGCTGATAATGGTCAGGTTTGGCATAGTTGGCGGAGGTCTGTCTGGACTGGCAGTTGGAAACTTTCTGAGAAACTCGATGGTATTTGAAGCGGAAAAAAATGCTGGAGGGTTGCTGAGGAGTGAAAATATTGGAGGATACACATTTGATACCGGAGGATCGCATATAATTTTTTCAAAGAGCAGTGATGTGCTGTCCGAGCTTTTGACACTTATCGGAGACTACGTGGAGCACAGGCGGAGGACCTTTATTTATTACAATAATAAATTTATTAAATATCCTTTTGAAAATGGTATTTCAATGCTGCCAAAGCAGGACAGGTTTGAGATATTGAAGGACTTTGTTGAAAATCTCTTGAAAGAGAAAAAACAGCCTGAAAATCTTCTCGAGTGGTTTTACTTCGTTTTTGGGAGAGAAATAACTGACAGATATCTCAGACCATACAACGAGAAGATCTGGAAAAGAAATCTTGAGGAAATCTCTCTTGAGTGGGTGGGAGGGAGAGTTCCAAACCCGCCGATTGAGGATATTTTAAAATCGGCTGTCGGAATAGAAACAGAGGGTTACATCCATCAGCTCAGATTCTTCTATCCTCTTTACGGGGGAATAGAGACAATTGCCAGAAAACTTTCCGAAAGGGTCGAACTGAGGACAGAGGAGGCTGTGGGAAGGATCAGCAGCTCTGATGGTAAGCTGTACGTTGCCACCGACAGGGGTGATTATGAGTTTGATAAGGTTGTTTACACCGCCCCCCTTACAGATCTTCCGAGAATAATGGATTGCAAAGAGATCAGGGAAGATCTGAAGTCTCTGGATTACAATTCTCTGACCGTGGTTGGTATCGGAGTTAGGGGCAGGGTTCCCAACTATCACTGGCTTTATTTCCCGCAGTCTGAAATTTTATTCCACAGGGTTGCATTTCTTAGCAACTACAGCCCTTCAATGGCTCCTGCAGGGTGTTCTACCATTATAGCCGAGATATCTAGAAAACCCGGAGAGAAACTGAAAAGAGTCTGTGATCGCGTTATCGACGACCTGCGAGAGGTTGGTTTTGAGTTCAACGTGGAGGTTTGCGGGCAGTGGGACTGGGAGCACGCTTATGTTGTTTACAATCACGACTATAGGAAGGCTGTAAGCAGGATCAGGAGCTTTCTTCTCAGAAGGGGTGTAATCCCGTTTGGAAGGTTTGGCGGATGGGAGTACCTGAACATGGATGCCGTTTTCGGCAAAGCAAGGGATCTGGCGTTGAAGGTGGAGAAGGGAATGATATGAAGACTCTGGTTGTGATACTGAACAAGGATAACGCAGAGGGATTGAAAGCCTGCGTCGACTCGCTGATCAGCCAAACGGTTAGGATTTGCGAGGATTTTGACGTTCTTGTTCTGGATGGGGGCTCAAGTGATCTCTCTGAAGAAGTGGTAAGGGAACTGTCGCTTCCGTGTGTAATCTTTAAAGTTCAGGAGAGACTTGGGGGGACGGGTTATGCGAGAGTGGAGGCATGTGATTACGCTTTGAAACGGGGCTATGATGTGGTGATATGGGGGGATTCGGAGAACGTGTATTTTCCTGATTATGTGGAAAAAATGCTTGAAGCTTTGAAATCAGCCGATGCGGTTGGTGGAAAGCCTGTTGTGAGAGGTGGATTTTTTGCCCACGCCTTTGCCTGGTATCATGCAATTCACGCAATAATACCCCGTCTGGTAGAAAAGCACATACCGGGCAACAACAAGGCAGAGAGGGTGGAGGTATTCAGAACAGTAATGTACCCTGAAAGCAGGAGGGCGGAGGATTATGGTTTCTCGCTGGTTCTGATGAAAAGGGGAATAAAACTCAGACAGAAGCTTGCCGATGCTCGAGTATTCGTATCTCTGCCGGAAAGCTGGAGGGGAATTTTTGCGTGGCAGAGAGCAAGGGCTATAGGAGCGAGTGAAGCGGCCCATGAAGCGGGAGTATTTCCTGCGGATGGTCTTATCTGGATGCCTGCCCTTATTCCATTTTTCATTCTTCCGGTCTTTCCGCTGCTTTCCCTTCTGCTCATCTCCTTCGTGTTTATTTTCTCACTTTTCATTTTTTACAGATCTCGGGATTATCTGGAGAGTCCGAAAAAAAGATACTTCTTTGCACCCTTCGTTGGAATTCTCATTCATTCCGCATACACATTTATCTCACTGCTCCACTACATCAAACTGAAAATATTTTAAACTTTTTCGGGAAGGTAAATCAAATGAGGCTACTGACAATCGGTACTGGACTCAGAGGGGCAAAGATCGTCGAGCTTTTGAACAAAAAAGGTGTTAAAGTAAATAGAGTTCCACTGTTTAAGTGTTTTGCAGTTTTGAATAATGAAGAACATCTTAAAAGCATTTCTCTACGTGATGAGAGAAAGTACTATGTGCACGGGCTTAGGGGGGACGTAAGCGGATTTGTAAACTCGATTACTTCTCTGTACGAGATTTTTGAGGGAAGTCTTGTTATAACATCTCTTGAAGATGATTTCGGATTTTTGACTTCGGTGGAGATTTGCGAGAAGCTGAAAAATGTTACTGAGGATACAGTGATCTCCCTTGCTCTTGTTCCTCAACTGGACACATCGAGCATTGGCGAGATTAAAAAGAGAATCAGAGGTTTAAGAGAGGCATCCGACATTCTGATTCTGTTCGAGGGTGGTGTTGGAGTTGAGAGGAAGATCCTTGAGGTAATGAATCTGGTTGCCCTTGCGGGGGAAATAGATCTGAAAAAAAGGATGGCAGGGGAGGTGGTTGTTGATACCTCGGATGTTTTCAACGCTTTAAAGAGTGATGGATTTGCAATAGCTGGGATAGCGGAGAGAAAAATACCTTTCAGTATCAGAAACATTCTGTTCAAGAAAGAAAGCGAATTGAAAGCCCAGAGAACGAAAAGGATGATCGAGCTTACTGAAGAGGCTCTTAATAATGTAAGCATAAACGGCGATATTGAAAACTCCAAGTCGGCTCTGCTTCTTTTTGCCGGAAAGCCTGATGAGATAACGATGGAAGGGCTGTATACTTCAATTAGCATGATTGAGAACATAAACAGGGACATAATTGTGAGGTATGGAGATTATCCCATACCCGGCTCAAGAAAACTTTCAGCCGTGCTCGTTTTTTCAGGCATCAGGAAGTTCAAGTTTGCCTGAACATCGAGAAAAGCTTGAAAAGAGTACCGTGATATATCAACCTCTTTTCTATTCTGGAATGGAGGGTTTTCAGTGCATAGTCGTCAATTTCGAATTCAACATCGTCGTACTTGACATCCTTAAGAATCAGTCCGTATGGTGGGGCCGGTTCAACCCTCTCTTTGTACTTTTCGGGGTTCAGCAGGTCTTTAAACCAGTCTATGCTTCTGTGCTGTTTCCCCACCTCCATTATGGCAGTAACAATGCATCTGACCATGTTCCACGTGAAAGCGTTACCCTCTATCTCGAAAATTATGAACTCCTTATCCGCTCGAATATCGGCCGAATATATTTCCCTAACACAGCTTTCGCCCTCACCAAACTTCTTGGTGAAGTTGGAAAAGTCGTGAACTCCAAGAAGTTCCTTAACGGCCTTTCTCATGCTTGATATGTCGTAACCCGATCCGTACATTATGTAGGTGTATACACGGCTTCTGGCACGTCTCGGATCGAAATTGTCTGGAATCTTTGCCCACGCCCATGAGGTAATGTCCTCTGGAAGTTCGGAGTTCAGAATTCTTGGGAATATCTTTTCCTCCGAATTGAATGCTATGACCTGCCCGTATGCGTGAACGCCTGTGTCGGTCCTTCCGGCACTTCTCAACCTTGGATTCTCGATTCCAAGTTTTTTCAGAGCCTTTAGTATCTCCCCTTCCACCGTTCTCTGGTTGGGCTGATACTGGCTTCCGTGAAAGTTCTCTCCAAAGTAGGCGATTTTGAATGCGAATCTCATGTTTGCAATTCCCGACCTATGAGTGAGGATACGAATTCGTTCAGGGCAGACATTTTCTTCTGCAAAATTTCTCTAACATGCCTCTGACCCTGATACAGGCCCACCGCAGTGCCCACAATGAACAGAAACTCCAGGTCATCAAGCTGGTATTTTTCCTTGATGGCCAGCAGATCGTTGACCCTGCTTTCAGGCAGTCCATCGATTGTCGGCTCCTCCTCTTTCTGTTCGAGAAACCTTTCGTCAACACTCCATTTTGTTTTCAGCTCTTCAAATGCATCCCACAGAATTGATTTTCTCGTCTGCACGTCCATGGTTTTCATTATCAAAAAATTTTAAAAAGCTTTCTGAATCTTCAGCGTTTCGTTCGTTTTCTTTATGCTCTCCTCTCTACTTGCAAGGTCAAACATGGCCCGGATGGCGTCGATATTTTCGGGTACAACAATAGCTTCCTGATGCACTGCCTGCGTGACAAAGAGGTCGCTCCCGTCAATCCCTATGGATTCTCTCCATACCACATTCTCGAACAGGTCATATCTCATTCTGAGTTCTCTGGCAAGCTCCGTTACCTTGGCTGTTGAGGTAAATCCGTCTCCGGCAGAGAGCAGCATAATTCTTGGCTCCTGATCAAGTGCACTTACGACATCTTCCACCTTTGCGTCCTCCTTAAGCTCAATGGAGAGTGAGTGGACGTGCATCAGTGTTGTTGGAAGCTTGAAGGCTGTTGTTACTATATCCACATCTGGGAGAACAGTTTTAACGTCAGGCCCGTGGTGGGATGGAATCGAAACCGGATCTGGCATTATGCCATTAACGAGTCCTTTTTTGTCCTCCTTTGGATCAACGACCCTCCTAAGCATGGTGGCCCTTATTCTCCCTATCCTGAAGTTCTCCTTAATCGTGTAGATCAATCTGGTCAGTCCGGTCGTGTTGCAGCTTACGACTCTCACATAATTCTTTCCCACGGCCTCATCGTAGTTGGCGAGTGCATTGAATGAAACCTCGGCAACATCTTTTTTCTCCCCTCCCTGAAATATTGCTTTGATTCCAGCTTTTTCGTAGTATCTTGCTTTGTTCTCTGCACCCACCTTGCTGGGGCTGCAATCGACTATTATATCCGCTTTTGAGATCAGATCCTCTATTGTTCCCTGAATTTCAATCCCGGCCTCATCAAATAAAGCGACATTTTCAGGTTTGGCAACATAAAGGGGGTACCTCTTCGCTGCAAGCCTCGCCTCAAAGTCCGGGCGGGTTTTCGTCACTCCCACAACTTCCATGTCATCCTGAAGGCTCACCGCATCAGCCACTCTCTTCCCAATTGTTCCGTAACCATTTATCGCCACCTTAACCTTCATCATATCCCTCCAGGATTATTTTGTGCCCGACAAGGTCCATCTCAACAACTCTGCCTTTAACCTCTCTGTAATCTCCAAGTATGTCCCACATTTTTATCTTTTCCCCATCAACCACAACCCTCACAACATCTTCCATCACGGGATTCTCACTCCCTGTCAGAAATACCTTCGACTCACACATGATGAGAACTTTGCTGCAAGATATTTCTGACTTCCCCTCAAAAGTTAAATTCCGGTAAAATGTCATGCTTGCTGTGCTAAAAATTGCAAGGTTTGAGGTTAAAAAGTCAGGGAAAAGGTATGGGAGGGGCAGTGCCACTCTCATCCTGATAGCCATCATCCTGTCGGCTTCGATGAGTTATCTGTCTGTTCTGACTGGTGTAGATTCGGATCGCGGGATTTACACTGTGAATGTTGCCGTCGAAAAAGGTTCCTTCAGCTATTCCGCAAAACCAGACGTTTTGCTGAAGGGAAACGCAGTGTTTGTAACCAGCAGCGACAGAAGTCTTGCTGCGGCAGATGAGCTGATAGGTTATCTCAAGGATAAATACAGAAAGGAGATCGAGGAGAGGTATGGGGAGCTGGCGCATCCTGTTAGGGTAAACGTCATTTATCTGCATCCGGCAAAGGTTTCGGGTAAAATCGAGGAAACGTCGCAAACTGCATCAAAACCTGCAAATACCCCGCCACCCACCACCACCGCTGCCGCACCAACCACCGTGACAGAAACCACACTCACCGTACCCACTTTACCCACACCCACCACCGGGAAAAACCTCAGAAACTATGTTCCTCCGCAGGATATCAGGACACCAAGTCTTGTGGACAGAATGGTGATGGCGTTCCTGTTTGTAATCCCCTCCTACTTTGCCGTTCAGGTTTTCTCATCGTCGCTTCTTGAGGACAAGATGTTGAGAAGACTGGAGGTTTTGCTTTCAGTCACAAGCAGGGTCGACCTGCTTGCCGGCAAAATTCTTCCATATCTGCTGATTTCCATCATTTCAGCAATTGCGGTCTCGGTTTACTTTAAAAGCTATGCCGCCTTCATCTTTGCCCTTCCGGTTGTCTTTCTCCTCTTCTCTGCCCAGGCGTTTGCTGTTATGATTTCGAGAACCTACAGGGAGGCAACATTTCTGCTTCTCGTTGTTTCTCTTCTCATTACAATCTATGCGTTTATCCCTGCAGTCTTCTCCAGTGCCATACCACTATCAAAGATTTCACCAATTACCCTGTTGATCGCATACATTCATAATGGGAGCGTTAATTTAATAGATGCGGCAATTTCCTTTGCCCATTTTGGAGTAATGGCGGTTATGCTGCTTTACTTCACAATGAAAGCCTTCAGCCCGGATATCGCTCAGGGCAAACAGATATTTCAGAAGCTCGTGGAGATTTCGAAGCTTAGCGTTACAAGTGACGCAAGGGCTTTCACCTTCGCTTTTCTGTCAATCTCCTTCGCATTCATGGCTGAGCTATTTGCCATATTAACAGTTTTTATCCTTCCCCGCCAGCTCATGGTTCCGGCGCTTCTGCTGTGCGTCGCTTTTGTTGAAGAATTCATCAAGGGGTTGATTGTGTTTTCCAGTTTGCATTACAGGAGGGCAATTGCCACTGCTCTCGGATTTTTTGCCGGAGAAAAAATCCTCGTGGTGCTCAACGTTCTGAGAGATTACAGCATTGCATTTCTTGGCCAGTATCTTGTTCTTCCACTGATCCTCCATGTGATCACTGTGCTTGTTATCGTGCTAACTGCCCGCAGAGGGTATTTCAGGGCTCTTGGTCTTGCAGCAGCGATTCACTTTGTCTATGATTATGCGGTGGTGGTGCTTCTTGCTTGAAATCGTTCTCAAAGACCTGAAGCTGATGTTTAGGGAAAGAACCTTTGTGAGTATTGTCTTTCTGCTGGTATTCGTGGCCAGCATTTCGTCTGTGATAACCTTTGGGTTGATAATGCTTTACAATCCGGAATACCTGGGTTATGAGGGAAAAGCCAAAGTGGCAGTCGTTGGTGAATGCTCTCTGGGCGACTGCTACGATGAGAAAACAGCAATGGAACTGTTCAGAGAGGGCAAGGTGGATGCCGTACTCATCTTTTCAGAAACTGGTAGGATGAAATACGTTGATGTGGTAGTCCCAGACGACGAGATAAAGGCCATGCAGGTTCTGACATATGTTAAAAAACTGCTAGTCAAGTATGAGGAAGAGCTGAGGAGTAAATTGGGGGTGCCCAACCTGCAAATAAAGGCGTATTACAATGGAAGGGAGATAAAAGTCCCTTCGGGATCCTCTACGGTTTTCAAGTTCATTTATTTGATTCTCATCCCGCTGCTATCTGTAACAACGGCTGTGGTGGCAGCGGGAATGACCATAGATTCTGTTTGCGAGGAAATACAAATGGGGTCTCTGGAAGTTCTGCTGTCCACACCTCTCTCACCTTTCAGGATCTCCATTGCTAAGGTTCTGTCACCGGTTATATTCTCGGCAGGGCTCATCATCCTGTGGCTCTCTCTGTTATCTCTGAACGGCGTTGAGATTCACGATCCCGTTGCCGCTTTTTTGATTTCGCTATCGATAACCGCATTTTTCATTGCAGCAGGGTACATCATGGCGGCAAAGTTGAAGGATAGGGAGAGAACGCAACTGTTTTTCTCCATCATCACCGCAGGCGCTCTCCCCCTAATGGTTACCAAGGCAGCAAGTCCCGCTGTAATGGTTGGAAGGGCTGCTGCAGGGTCGACATTCAACGTACCGATAGCAGCGGGCTTCGCTTTCGTCTCATTCGTGATCCTTGCAATTTCTCCATTTATAGCGAGAATGGACAGATGATAACAGGGGTCGGCAATGGATTTAAAAATTTAGTAGGGGGTCGCCCAGCTTTCATCATCCTTGTAGACTTTCTCGTCTATTATCATTTTTCCCTCAACCAGGGGCTTCGGATCTCTTACAGCCTCAATTCTGTAAAGGCTGGACTTGTACCAGTTGTGATCAACCTTTACATTAAGCTGCTTCACTATCGGGAGCTTTTCCTGGAACCTGAAAAAGTTCTTCTCATCCTCCGGATAGACATTGAACTTTCTTCTTATATCCGTGATTATGAATCCCATTTCGTGGATCATACTCTGTATCTCGTACCATTTCTGGCGGGAGGCTTCGAGGGTGGTTATTCCAAAATAGGCCGAACACCCAACACCTTTCAGTGTTGAAACTCCTCTTGAGAGAAAGAGTTTCAGTCCGGGTATGGTTTCAACAGGATCTGTGACAAAAACGTCGAATTTTTTGCGGAGGTTTTCAGGAAAGGCCTGCTGCACATCGTAAACGAAAGCCTCAACGTTCAGGGAATACTCTTCAGCCGTTCTGTTTATGAAATCGATCAGTCTCTCGTCTATATCTACCACCACTACTCTCTCAGGCATTCCCGTTAGGGCAGATGCTATGCTGAACAGGTCATCATCACCCACAACGAAAATGCTCCCGTTCAGGTCTCCTCTCTCGTAGACGAATTCAACCCTTCTTATAACCCCTTCCGGGCTGATGAACCCCTGATCATATATCTCGACGGTTTCTGGCCTGCTTTTTGCTATTTCTCTGTACTTTTCAAGTATCTGATAAAAATACTGGTTTATCTCATAGCCTGTTCCATCGCATCTTTCACATTTTAACTCTCCGGCATATGTGAGTCTTTCGTTCTCCGCCTCTTCTTTTCCCGCCTCGGTTAAAGAGACTGTCCCTCCGTTTATCTCAATGAACCCACTGCTTCTCAGATTGTTGAGAATTTCAAAAAATTCCCTTAGAGAAGCGTCCTGAGAGTCAATAAGCTCGTAAACACTGACCTCTCCTCCCAGAAGTTTCTGGAATATCTGCCTCTCGATTCTGTCCACTTTATCAACCCCTGTCGAGAACGTAATGGCGATATGATTCCGGTTTGAACCTCTCTAGGAACAGTTTAAAAGCTTTCTCTACCTTGCTCGTGTCGCCACACGTGAAGATATCAAGATTCACAAGCCCGTATTCGGGCCATGTGTGAAGAGAAACGTGACTTTCGGCAATCAAGACGATCCCCGTAACGCCGTGGGGATTGAACTGTTTGTAAATGCTGCCCACTTTGGTCAGTTCAGCCTGCTCCACCACCTCCTCGACAATGGAGCGTACTACCTCCTCCTTTGCGATAAGCTCCTCCTTCACCCCATATAGTTCTGCGATAATATGCCGACCGACTATCATCGCCATCACCCTCCATTTTTATCACCTCCTGACCGGAATATCCTAATTTAGAGCGTTTTCCTCAGTATATGCCAGATTCTGTCAGACCCACTCTAAATATAACGAACTTACACGAATCTGGCTGAAAAGAATTACTGGTGGATTGACTTTTAAATTTTTCGATGATTTTAAAGAGTTTTCAAAGGTGAAAAATCGATCTGAAAAGGTATGATTAAGCTGTTTTTAAAAATTTCAGATAGATTTTAATCAGTTTCACTCTAAAGAGTTGTTTTATCTTCTTTTAAGTCCACTCGGGAGAAAAATATGTATTTTTTTTCAAGATAATATTAGTAGGTCTTGGCAAGGGCAGCCAGTCTACCTCTGCCACCACAAATGATGCAGTTCCCCTCGGCATCCTCTTCGATCCACTCCGGCAACTCCTCGAACCAGCCAAGAAGACTTCCACCAGCTTCCTCTACAGTATGGCCGCATTCAGCATTGTTGCACAGGTGAAAAACAGCAACTCCAGTGCCCACCCACATCCTGACCTCCTCAGCAGATCTGGCAAATTTTATCTTTTCGCTCATGTTCTGCGCAGCTCTTTCAAAAAGTCTTTGCTTAAGTTTCTCTGCCCACATCCTGACGGTTTCCTCATTTATCTCCGAAATGGGGATCTCAAATTTTTTCTTCTCGTCCCTAAACGATACAACTGCAGTACCCTTTTCTGCATCTCTCGGCCCTATTTCAATCCTTACGGGCACTCCCCTCAATTCCCACTTGTAGTATTTTGCTCCCGGCCTTTCTTCGCCGTCGTCCAGTACAACTCTGAAGGAACTTAGGCTCTCCTGTACTTTTTTACATGCCTCCATAACAGCCTCTTCCCTGCCCTTGTACAGTATCGGTATTATTACGATTTGTACGGGTGCCACTTCGAAGGGCAGAATCAGTCCGAGGTCATCCCCATGAACGCTTATCAACGCTGCAATGCATCTCTCGGATATACCGTAGCACGTCTGATGGGCGTAGTGGTGTTCTCCGTTTGGAGCCTCGTACTTTATATCAAATGTTCTGGCGAAGTTATCCGCCAGATGATGAACGGTTCCAATTTGAAGGGTTTTGCCGTCTGGCATTATCGTGTCAAAGGCAATGGTGTATGCGGCACCCGGAAATTTGTCCCATTCCGGGCGGCGTATGATCATGTGTGGTATTGCGAGAAACTCGTAAAACTCCTTGTAAAACCCTATGGCCTTTTTTACATGTTCTGCAGCATCATCAAAGTCTTTGTGGACTGTATGCGCCTCCTTGAAAGATGTAATTTCTCTGAGCCTTATAAGAGGTCGTGTGTGCTTGGTTTCGTATCTGAAGGTGTTTACTATCTGGTAGATTTTCAGGGGCAGATCAGCGTGGTTTCTCACCCAGAGCCTGAACATTGGATACATTGCTGTTTCGCTTGTGGGTCTCAGAGCAAGCTTCACGTCCAGCGGCGTTAGACCACCGTGGGTAATCCAGTACACCTCATCTTCAAACCCTTTGATATGCTCGCCCTCTTTACCAAGCTCCGTTTCGGGAATCAGAGCGGGAAAGTAAACCTCATCATGTTCTCTGTCCATGATCTCTCTGAGCTTTGAGTAGACAAGCTGTCTTATTTTAAAACCGAACGGAAACCACACATAAAGTCCCTTCACCGGGTATCTGACATCCATGATCTCTGCAGTCTGAATGACCTCGTGGTACCATTCTGAGAAGTTCTCCTTTGAGGGAAGGCTCATCAGAATTGGGAAGGGGATGCAATATTTTTGTTTTTCGATATCCAAAAAATTTATGAGGTATCTATCTCAACCGAGTTCTGGAGTTCGTTGTACTTCCTGACGGTGGCGATATTCCTCATCATGTACGCCAGGTCGCCCTGCAGTTTAAGCTTGCCCTGCATGATCATCATGGTCGGATCGAGTTTCTTGAAGACCATCTCCTTGAAGGCCGCATAACTCCCGCTGAGCTTGAACCGCGCATCGTCCTTCTCCCCCGGAGCCACCGGCTCGGCCGCTCTCATTTCACCGTGCCAGAAGTCCAGCCAGATGTAAACAGACGCACCCTTCACGTCATCGGCAGTCAGATCTGCAACTTTGGCAGCCAGATTCTCATAGTCAAGGGACTCGGGGTCCACATCATCGTCCAGCGAGAGACCGAGCTTTGACAGGAGATCTTCAAGTGGAGAACCCTTGTACTTTGTCCTCCTGTCTTTTGGCAGGGTGTAGATCATCGAGAGAAAACCTTTCAGAACCTTTGGTTTCTGGAAGTCCTTCAGGGCCTCTTCGTCCATCTCTATAACAATAAGATAGTCCCCCTCCCAGTTTGCAGCAACCTTCTTGTATTCCTCATCGCTGTTCACGGCCTTCTTAACTTCATCCAACCACTCTTTGGACGGAAAAACAACTGCCATGTTAAATGATTCACAGAAAACGTATTTTAAATTTTTGCAATTTCGTGTCAGGGTAGTTTAAATAACCCCTCACTTACACTCTATGTGGAATTCAACCCCTTTGTCAAGAAGTACCGAAAGGGAATGAGGAGAGTGGCCTTAGTCTATCCGAACAGGTACGTGGGTGGTATAGCCAACACCGGGTTGCAGTACATCTACGCTAAAATTAACGAGCTCGATGCCGTCTGTGAACGCTTCTATTCTGACGTCTTTGACGGTCTAAGAAGTGTTGAAACAGCAACCCCCCTGTCCGAGTTCGATGTTGCCCTCTTCAGCCTTCAGTACGAGACAGACTACTTCAAAGCCGTGGAGATCTCAAGGAATTTCAGGGGTCTGAAGATTGCGGGCGGTCCATGCGTTATGGAGAACCCGAAACCCCTGTTGAGGTACTTTGACGCCTTCTTTATCGGGGAGGTTGAGGGACACGTTGAGGAAATCCTAAACGCGAAAGATGTGGAGGATCTACAGGGTCTGCCGGGCATTTACACCGGAAGGGAAGAAAGTGTTAGGAGGGTTTATGCAAAGCTGGGAAAGCACATGCAGAGGGAGATAATAGGTTACGGGGCGTATGGACGATGCTTTCTGCTCGAAATAGGTAGAGGCTGCATCAGGAGATGTAGATTTTGCATAGTGAGGCAGATCTACTTCCCACCCAGATGGAGGAAGAGGGAAATGCTTCCGGAGGTTGGTGAGGATAAGGTGGCGATAATCGCCCCCTCCCCATCCGACCATCCGGAGTTCAGGGAAATACTCCAGCAGTACGTTGATGAGGGAAAGGAAGTTTCACCATCGAGCATAAGGGCCGACACACTCGACGAGGAGCTCGTCGATCTTCTCAAGCTTGCCGGAGTTAAAACCCTTACAATCGCCCCCGAGGCAGCATCGCCAGAGTTGCAGGAGATTCTGAACAAGGGTATAGATGCTGAGGATGTGTATCATGCTGCGGAGCTTGCGAGGGGTAGATTCGACAAGATAAAATTATACTATATGATAGGATTACCGGGGGAAAATTTCTCGGACGTGGAAGCTATAGTCGAGCAGGCAGTGAAGGTGAAGGGGTACGTGAGGAAGGTTGAGGTGTCCGTCAACCCCCTCGTTCCGAAACCCCACACGCCAATGCAGTGGCTGCCCTTTGGTGGGAAAGAAAACGTAAAGGAAGGTATAAACGAGCTGCGGAAAAAACTGAGTTTAATTGCCGAGAGGTGCAGAAAAGCCGGAATTGAGACAGACGTTTCAGGGGTGAGGGAGTTTATCCTCCAGACCATACTTTCCAGAGGGGATGAGGATGTGGTAGAGGTTATGGAAGGGGCCGGTTACAGAAGGTTTGGAAAGTATCTCGAAGCCATTGACGTGAGCTCTGAGCTCCCGTGGGACTTCATAGACCATGGATACAGGAAGAGTTCGCTTTTGAGAGAGTATGAAAAAATCTTTAATCACTCGACCCAAGATTGAACGATGAAGATAGCGATCTCGGGTAAGGGTGGTGTCGGAAAGACCACACTTGCGGCAATGCTTGCCCATCTTTTCGCCCGGGATGGGTACAGGGTAACTGCGATAGACTGTGATGCTGACATCAATCTTCCATCGGCACTGGGCATCATCGAAAAGCCAAAACCACTCTCAGAGTTACATGAAATCATTGAAAAAAGGGTTGTAGGTCCAATGGGGATGTACAAGTTGAATCCAAAGGTTGACGACGTCTTTGAGGAGCATTCAGTTTACAACGAAGATGGGGTACGTGTTCTGGTACTTGGAACGATTGAAAAAGGTGGAGAGGGGTGTTTCTGTCCGGAAAATGCCTTTCTAAGGGCGATTCTCAGACATGCCATATTCAAGCAGAAGGATGTTCTGATTCTGGATATGGAGGCAGGAATAGAGCATCTGGGTAGAGGAACGGCCAGGGGTGTTGATGTGCTTGTTGCAGTTATTGAGCCCGGAACCAGGGCCGTTGAGACACTTGAGAGAATTGAGAGGTTGGGGAAGGATATTGGAATTGAGAAAATAGCCGTGGTTGTGAACAAGTTCATCGAATCGGAAAAGGCCAGAGAGCTTGTGTCCAGGATAAGATATCCAATTCTGGGGTTCATCCCTTACAGTGAGTGTTTTGTAAAGGCGGATCTGGAAAATTTACCGCCGTATAAGGTCTGCGATACAGCGCCATTTGAGGAAATCAAAAGGAAGATTGAGGCGATGGTAGAATGAAACTCGGTGTGGTGGTGAGAAAAGGGCAGAGAAAGGACGATATTAAAATGTTTTCGAGATTTTTCGACCTGGCTGTTTACGAAATTCCTGCGGATCTTCCGGAGCTAATTGAAGAGCCCGAGAAAGTCATAAAGCTTCCGGATTATTTTGATGTGAACATGATCGTATCGTATGCTGCTCATCCTGATGTGAATCTTGAACTCATAAGGCAAGCTGCGGAAAGGGGGATTGGACTGATAGTCTTTTCTGGTGGAGCGAGGGGGGGAGCCTACAGGCAGCTTAAGGAGGAGGGAGAGAGAAGAGGAGTGAGAGTTGTTTGGGAGGAGATATGCTGTGCAACGCCAAAAATTGACGATCAAAAGTATGCTGAATTCTTTGAGCATTTTGGCAGCCCTGAAATGGAGATTGTGGCGGAGAATGGGATAATTAAGGACGTGAAGGTTAAGAGATCGGCCTTTTGCGGGGCCACATACTTTGTAGCCGAGAAAATAAAGGGACTGAGCGTAGAGGAGGCGCCCACGAAGGCCGGTTACTTCACCCAGATCTTTCCGTGTCTGGCCCCCAGGGGTTTGGAAGGTGGCATTCACAAGGCTGCGAGGGCACACAAAAGGGCTGTGGAGAGAGCCATTGAGGGAAAATGAACACTGAAAAATTTAGATAGATTTATTTTCTAGAGTTCGATAAAAACAACACTGTTCTTCGTCTCCAGCATCTCCACTTCTCTCCCCTCAATGCTCCTCTCAACCTCTATATCAAACCATTCGGCTTTTATTTCTACATTTTCACCATCCAGAGATACTATGATCTTTCCTTCCCTTATGAATCTTTCCTTTTCCCCGTCAGTCAGCCCTTCAACAGCCTCTACAACTTTTCTTGCTTTGCCCCTGAACATTGGACCTAAAATGGCAAACTTGGGCTTAAGCTTCCTGACCCTGTCCCTGACCTCCGGCATCTCGCTCACGACCTCAACTGTGGAGTTCGTGGCCCCTTCAATGTCCCTCGTGTCGATGCCTTCATAGTTTGTAAACAAAACAAGCCTCTTCAATGGAGCGTTGAGGGCTATCCCCCTGTCATGCTTGTACTTTCTCACTGCTGAAACGATCTCCTTTATCTCCTCTCCGATTTTCTCTGCCTCCTCGTCGATCAGCGTTTCGTCAACAACGGGGTAGCTCTGGAGGTGCACACTTCCCTCCCTGAACCTGCTCCAGCACTCCTCTGCCAGGAACGGTGTGATTGGAGCAAGCAACCTCGTCAGCACGTCTAGAGCGTAGTAAAGCACGAACTTCGCAGCCCTCTTTTCCTCTTCGTTACCAGAATACAGTCTGTTTTTCACGATTTCGAGATAATTGTCGGCATATTCGTACCATGTGAACGTCCTGATTGCCTTAATGGCTTCATCGAATCTGTAGCTGTCCATATATCCTCTTACCTCTCCCACCAGTTTGTTGAGTTTGGAGAGTATCCACCTGTCTGCATCTCTCAGAAGTTCTCTGTCTTTGTCACTGGGTCTGTAGTCTGCAATATGCATCAGGGTGAACCTCGTTATGCTCCAGAACTTCTGCTGAAATCTGCTTGCGGCTACAACATCCTTCCAGGTGAATATGATGTCATCCCCGATCACACCACTGGCAGCCCACTGTCTCAGCGCATCCACCCCGTACTTTTCAACAACCTCTTCAGGCGCTATGACATTTCCCAGACTTTTACTCATCTTTCTGCCATCCTCACCGAAAACCATGCCATTGATGACGATCTCGTACCATGGTATCTGATTTTCCAGAGCAATGGACCTCAGAATGGTGTAAAATGCCCAGGTTCTTATTATGTCGTGTCCCTGAGGACGGAGGTGAGTCGGATACTCCCTGAGATCGGGCCAGCCGCATATCATGAGAGATGAAATGCTGGAGTCCATCCACGTGTCAAGAACGTCAGTCTCCCCCCTGAAATCGGTTGATCCGCACCTGGGGCATGGTTCTGGTGGCTGAACAGCCGTGGGGTCCACTGGCAGCCACTCCTCTTTTGCAACGATCGTTTCACCGCAGTTGTTGCAGTACCACACGGGAATGGGGGTGGCGAATATCCTCTGCCTGCTTATCACCCAGTCCCACTCCATCGACTCGACCCAGCTTTCCAGCCTTGAGAGCATGTGTTCGGGAACCCATCTGACCTTTCTCGCCGCCTCCAGAATCTTCTCCTTTTCAACCTTCACAAACCACTGTTCTGCAGGAATTATCTCCACAGGTGTTTTACATCTCCAGCAGACTCCGACACTGTGGTTTATTTCAACCTGTTTTAGCAATCTTCCCTCTTTCTTCAGATCCTCAAGAATAGCTTCTCTTGCCTCAGATATGGTCATTCCGGCATATTTTCCAGCTTTTTCATTCATTTTTCCGTCCTTACCAACAATGTTTCTCAGTTCAAGTTTGTGTTTCTTCCACCACTTCACGTCCTGTCTGTCTCCAAACGTGCAGATCATCACAACTCCCGTTCCGAACTCTGGGTCCACCTCTTCGTCCGTGATTACCTCTGCAAGGTAATCTGTTGTTGGCACCCTTACTTTCTTACCGACTATCTTTTTGTTTCTCTCATCATCCGGGTGAACAGCGATAGCCACACATGCCGGGATCAGTTCGGGCCTCGTTGTGGCGATAATGACGTCTTCGTCAAATTTTATATAGTTCAGTTTTGTTTTACCCTTCGTGTACTCGATCTCGGCCAGGGCAATCGTCGTCTCGCATCTCGGACAGAAAACAACGGGATGATGACCTCTGTAGATCAGTCCTTTGTTGTACATTCTCACGAACGAAAGCTGGGTTTTTGAGTAGTATTCTGGATACATGGTGATGTACTCCTTGCTCCAGTCTATGCTGAAACCCATTCTTCTCGCCGTCTCCCTCATCTTCTCTATGTTCTTTTCCGTGAACTCCACACACAGCCTTTTGAATTCATCCCTGGGTATGTCTCCCTTCTTGATTCCGTGGAGCTCTTCAACCTTTACCTCGGTTGGCAGTCCGTGGCAGTCCCAGCCCTGCGGGAACATAACCTCATAACCATTCATTCTCCTGTATCTTGCTATGAAGTCTATAATGCACCAGTTTAATGCATGACCCAGATGGAAAGAACCTGTCGGATATGGGGGAGGAGTGTCTATAATATAATGTGGTTTTTTGGAGTTCCAGTCAAATCGGTACATCTCGTCCTTCCAGAGACTCAGCCATTTTTTCTCAACTTCCTGAGCGTTGTAGCCCTTCTCCATTTACCTCCGCACCTCCTGGTCAGGTTTTGAACTTGTGAAATATAATTTTTGCTCACAGGTTTCAGCACTCACAGCGGATTTGCCTGTCGATTTTTAGCACGAAATTCCTGAGAACTCCGATTTTTTCGATTTCCACTTCGACAACGTCTCCGCTTTTCAGCATCCCAACTCCAGCCGGGGTACCGGTGGCTATGACGTCCCCCGCTCTGAGCGTCATTATCGAGGATATGTATTCCACGAGCTGAAAAACATCGAATATGAGGTTTGATGTGTTCGATTTCTGCACGACATTTCCGTTAACCCTCGTCTGAATTCCCAGCTTTTTCGGGTTTACCTCGGCAATGTAGGGGCCGAGCGGGGCAAAAGTATCGAAACCCTTCGCTCTTGTCCACTGACCATCCTTTGCCTGCAGGTCTCTTGCAGTAACGTCATTAAAGCAGGTGTACCCCAGGATATAGTCCTCTGCCTCGCTTTCAGAGACGTTTTTGCAGTCCTCGGCGATAACGACTGCAAGTTCTCCCTCGTAGTCCACTCTCTGGGACTGGTTGGGCAGGATTATGCAGTCTTCGTGACCGATAACGGAAGAGGGAGGCTTCATGAATAAAATTGGCTCTTCCGGAACGGGCATATTCAGCTCCTCTGCATGATCAATGTAATTAAGCCCCACAGCGACTATTTTGGTTGGCTCTACCGGAGGCAGGAACTTTACAGATGAGAGCGGTATTTCGTAGGAGTCGAAAAAGATAAATCCATCCGAAATATCAAATCTGCCTTCGTAAATTCTACCGTTTGCAACGAACCTGCCGATCATCTTAACATCTCCTCTGAGCTTTCTCAAATGTTCCTGCAATTCTCATTATTGTTCCGGCATTAACAGTGGTGTCGACGCCAGGACCATTTCGATGTTTCATAGTCTAAGATTCCCATAACGCTAAAAATCTTTACCCCGAGTACAGGGTATGCTACTCATAAAAACCCAGAGAGGGATGGAATACGTTGCAGCATCCTACATTAGAGAAGCTCTTGGAGATGTGAAGATGGAGATAAGGCCCTCAGGCTTCCTCGGTCTGATCATTCTTTACAGCGACTTGGCAGAAAAAATTGATGGAATTCCTGAGATTGAAACAATCATACCGATTAAGGTGGAATGCAGTGCTGAACTCGATGAAATACTTTCAAAGGCAGAGATCATTGCTGAAGAGCTCAAAGGGGCAAGGACATTTGCCATCAGAACAAAGAGAAGGGGAACACATAACTTCACGAGTCTCGATGTAAATCTGGACCTGGGAGACAGGATCAGAGAGCTTACAGGCTGTGAGGTGGACTTAAATTTTCCGGATAAGGCTGTGTACGTTGAGATCATTGGAAAAAGGGCTTTTATTGGAGTAATCAACGGAGAGGAAGAACGTAAAAAGTACACACCTGAAAAATTTGATTCAAGAAAGCTTTTCGGTAAAATAAGTTTCATCCAGATGCCATACCTTGAAGATACAAAGGCCGCACTTGAGATTGGAGAGAGAATAGGTAGAGCTGCACAGGCTTTTGAAATTAAAGAGCTTATTTTGGCCCCCTATGATTATGTAAACGCATTTGAGCTTGAGTATTTTATAAAGGGGGTGAGAAGGGGGCAGATTGCAAGATATAAGGTTCAGGAGAAGGCCTATGCAAGAGAGGTAAGGAAGGTGCCGGTATTTGTGAGGGATCTCTATCAGGTGGCAAGGGACAAGAGAAGAAGGAGGAATATCCTCATAGTTACCGATCCAACAGGTAGGCAGCTTTCGGAGGTAAAAGAGGAGATTGTAAGAAAAATGAAGTTTGCGGATGAGATTGTTGTTTTTGCTGGAAGCAGAAAAGGCATACCGAAAGGTATCTTTCGACTTGCAGACTTTGTTGTTGATTTAACTCCCTACATAACCTTTGCCACCGAGCAGACAATACCCGTCACACTTTCCGCCCTGCTGACTGTGGTTGAAGAGGAGGAAGGCTCTTGACACTCTGGAGAGCGGGTGAGGATTTATGCCATTCATCATAATGGCTGTCATCACTTCTCAGATTGGAGGGAAAGAGCTTTATATTTCTTGAATATCTGCTACTGCTGTGAAGGTTGCTCTTGGGGGAACTTTCGAGCCTCTGCATGAGGGACACAAAAAACTGATAGATGTGGCAGTAAAGCTTGGGGGGAAGGAGATAACAATTGGAATAACAAGTGACAGGATGGCAAGAGCGAGAATGAGGAGTGTTTTGCCCTTCTCAATCAGAGCCGAAAATGTGAGGAGATATGTGAAGAAAAAATACGGTTTTGAGCCTGAAATTGTGAAAATTACCAATCCGTACGGAAAAACTCTTGAGGTCGACTTTGAGTATCTTGTGGTATCTCCTGAAACCTACGAAACGGCGTTGAAAATAAACGAAAAAAGGGCGGAGATGGGAAAGAGGAAAATCACAATTGTGAGGGTCGACTGGGTGATGGCTGAGGATGGCAGACCGATCTCATCCACAAGGATTAAGAGGGGAGAGATCGACAGATATGGCGGAGTTATCTGAATTTGCGTTTTTTAAACTACACGATCCACACTCTCCTTCCCTCCTCCACAAATATCTGCCTCGCAGCAATTTTGGCAAGCAGATCGCCGATTCTCTCAACGTGTCTCGCAGTTAAAGCTGCATTGACATCGCAGTGGTGTTCGATTTCCTCCATTGCCTCAACGTATATCGCATCTATTATGTTGTCTAGCTCAATCATCCTGTCTCTTAAACCGCTGGTATCGTCGTACCCTCTCCTGACCGTATTAAACATCTCTTTCAGGTGTTTTTCAGCCTCAAAAATGATGGTTGGAAGTTTACACTCGTACAGCGATACCTCCTGAGCGAGATCAGCGATCCTCTCGTAGGATGACGAGATCCTCATCATACTGATTGCAAATCTCAGATCTCTCGCAACTGGCTGAAATAGAGCTATGAAAGTCGTACAGGCGTAGTTTATATCGGTATCAAGAACGTCTGTCTGCTGTTCAATTTTGGATATCTCCCTTACGACTCTCTTGTTGCCGTTCATAGCTTCAAAAGCAAGTTTCACACTCCTTTCAGCAAGCTCGTGCATAACGAGAATATCATTTTTTATGGCCGTTTCCTTCTCTATCAACCTCTTCATCCTATCCTCCCCGTAAGGTATCTTTCCGTAAGTTCTTTCTCTGGTTTTTCGAAAACTTTCTCGGTTTTTCCAACCTCTATCAGCTCACCCATATACAGAAAGGCGACGTAATCACTTATTCTCGCAGCCTGAGAGGGAGAGTGAGTTACGATTACGACGGTGTACTCTTTTTTGAGTTCGTATATCAAATCCTCGATTTTTTCAGTGGCTATTGGGTCGAGGTTTGCTGTCGGCTCATCCATCAAAAGCACTTCCGGTTTTAAAGCCAGAGCCCTCGCAATGCACAGCCTTTGCTGCTGTCCACCACTCAGGTTCGTTGGAAAATCGTAGAGTCTGTCTTTTACCTCATCCCAGAGTGCCGCCTTCTCCAGTGCCCACACAACCCTCTCCTTCAGCTTCGATCTGGGTATTCCGTTCAGTCTGAGTCCGACAGCTACATTCTCGTAAATGTTTAGATGCGGGAACGGATTTACCTGCTGAAAAACCATGCCCACACGCCTTCGGACATCTATCGGGTTCATTGAAAAAACACTCTTCCCGTAAAGCTTTATATCTCCCTCGATCCTTACGCTGTCCTGCAACTCGAGAAGCCTATTTATAGCTCTAAGAAGCGTTGACTTTCCGCATCCGCTCGGACCCATTATAGCAAAAACAACATTTTCCGGAATGCGGAAATTTACGGATTTTATCACATGGTTTCTACCGTAATAAATATTAAGATTGCGGATCTCTATGGCGCTCACATCCTCACCTCCCTTATTCTCAGCCTGATAGGAATGAATATTGTCAGAAAGATCAGCATCAAAACGAATGCTGCCCCCCATGCGATCTGGTGATAATTCTCGTAGGGCTGCTGTACAAGATTGTAGATGAGTAGAGGTATCGCTCCAATTGGTCTGTCAAGTCCGGTGAAATACGTTCTGCTTGCTCCTCCGGCGGTAAAGAGTAGTGGTGCAGTCTCTCCAGCAACCTTGGCCATGCCGATAAGAACACCAGTCAGCACACCTTTTCTCGCCATTTTGATCAGAATTCTGAAAACGACTTTGAATCTGGTGAGTCCCAGAGCGAAAGCAGCTTCCCTATAAGCGAAAGGTAATCCTCTCATCGCCTCCTCAGTCGAAATCGCTACATAGGGCATCATAACGATCGCAAGCGCAAAGGCTCCTGCAATTACGGAGTAACTTCCGAGCGGTATTACCACAACCTGCATAACGAACAGTCCTACGAGTATGGTTGGAAATTCAAGCATTATCTGAAGTAGAACCTTGGTGGCCCTTCCGATCAGACTGTCGGGATATTCTGCTGCATAAACGCCGACCATAATTGCAATGGGTAGCCCTATTAAGGATGACAGAAAAACAAGCAAAAACGTGCCGAGTATAGCTGGTCCAATCCCTCCGAGACCATCCGATGGAGATGCAAGAGTCCCCGTCAGAAATCCAATCCCACCCTCAAGCAAAACCGGCAATCCGTGGAGAGTTACGCTTAGCAGGATGTGGAACAGAGGGAATACCGTAAGAACTGAGAGAACGGCCACCGTCACGAGGAATATCTTTTCCTTCAGAAGCCTATTCATATCTGCCCCTCCTTAGAATGTAAATTCCCAGAATGTTTACGGCCAGACCAACAAAGAATAGGGAGAGACCGGCAGCGAACAGTGCCGAGACCATATAGCGGTATATGAAAGCATTTCCAAATTGATTTGCGATAAGGGAGGAGATAGTGTAGCCGGGTGCAAAAATGCTCGGATGGATGTTAAAGGTGTTTCCAACGACGAGACTCACAGCCACAGTCTCTCCTATTGCCCTTCCAAAACCCAAGGTAATTCCTGCAACTATTGCGGGTTTAATGTAGGACAGCAGAATTTTCGTGGCCTCATACTTTGTCGCTCCCACTGCAAAAGCAGCCTCCCTGTACTTGAATGGTATCATCCGATATGCTTCTCTGATTATTGAGGATGAGAATGGCGTGACCATAATTCCGAGCAACACACCGGCGGAAAGGAAGCTGTAACCTGAAACAGGCTCGAAGGAGAAAAGGGGTATGAACGAAAGATGCTCGTAGAGAGGATACATTACGTAATCCTTCAAGAAGGGAACGAGTACAAAAGCGCCCCAGATGCCGTAAATTATCGTGGGCAATCCGGCCATGATATCTGTTGCGATTATGAACCACTCTTTCAGCTTTTTTGGAGCGTAATCTATTACAAATACAGCAAAGGAGATGGATAACGGTAGAGAAATTAGAATGGCAATTATGGATGTGTAGATACTGCCATACAGAGCTGCAAGAACTCCGTAAAATTCCTTGTCGGGTTCTTCCGCTGCAATCCATTTATTTGTTGTGTATATTGCCACCCCCTCCTTCTGGAATATCTGGATGGAGTTCGTAAAGTAAACGAGTAGCATTAACAGGAAAATTCCGAAGATCAGAGCTGAAAAAGAAAGTAGGGAAATTTTAAATCTGTCCACTTTCATTACTCGCCCCCACTCAAGTTCATCTCTTTTATAAGTTTGGCAGCCAGCTCTGTCGGAAGTCCAACATACCCCTGAACGATGTTCTCATCTTTCTGTCCCTCCGTTAGGATCCATCTGACGAAATTTTTGACAGCCCTATCCTTCGCTTCATCGGCATAGTGTGACCATATGATCATGTGGCTGAAAGCAACGATCGGATAAGCGTTCTCTCCGTCGACGTTGAGGAATGACTTAATGTCCTCCCTGTATCCCTCTGCCGGTGCTGGAACGTAGATTTTAGTTGCTGCAGCCTTTATCGTTTCGGGTGTTGCCTTAACGAACTTTCCGGCTTTATTTTTTATTGCTACCGTCTTCAGATTTTCTTTGTAAACGTATGCAAGCTCTGTATAGCATATTGAGTATGGACTGCTTTTCAATGCCGCCACAACTCCCTGATTTCCTTTCCCTCCTACACCTCTGCCGAGTTCATCCACAGGCCAGCTTACGCTCTTTCCGGCTCCGACTTTCTCCTTCCACTCTTCGCTTACAAGGCTCAGGTATGTTGTGAAAATCTGTGTGGTACCACTGCTGTCACTTCTGTGAATAACCACTATTTTTTCATGCGGCAGTTTGACATTCGGGTTCAGTTCTTTTATCCTCGCATCGTCCCAGTATTCTATTTTGCCCATGAAAATATCTGCAAGCGTTTTTCCATCGAGTTTCAGCTCATCAATCCCCGGAATGTTGTAGGCTACAACAACAGCTCCGATTATTATCGGAAATTGCAGTGGCTGACCACTTTTTTCAAGTTCTTTCCACAGACTCTCTTTCAGGGGAGGATCGCTGCATGCAAAATCAACAAGTCTCTGTTTGAAGTCGTTCTGTCCACCTCCGCTGCCCTTACCGATGTACTCTATTTTAACATCCGGATTGTTGGAGGTGTAGGAATCTATCCACTTCTCAACCTGCGGTTGCGGGAAAGTTGCGCCACTTCCACTGATTACAGTTTCCATCTTTTGGTTATGCTCAGCACTGCATCCAAGCAGGAGAGTGGCTGCTACTATGCACAGCACCAGTATCCTTTTCATGATCTCTATTTTGGCCGGTTGAATATAGATTTTGTCTAATTAGAATATAGTTTATGTATACAATCATTGATGTATATATTCTAATTACAGAACAAACGATATATACACCTTTGCAGAGACACGGGATGTGAGGGTCGAGACAAGGAAGATTTACAGAAGTGGTAAAAGCAGCTACATAATCACGCTGCCAAAGGAATGGGTCGAAGGATTGGGTGTGAAGGAGGGTGAAGTACTATTTCTCGAAATAAAGGATGACTCCATTTGCATCAGGCCAAAAGATGGAGAAAGACGCTTGAGAGCCATGATTGATGATGAGACATCCAGTTTCGATCACCTTGTGAGACTTATAATTTCCTACTACCTCGGCGGTTATGATTCCATATTCGTAAAAGTTCACAGCGATGAGCAGAGGAGGGCTGTGGCCTATGCGATGGACTTACTGATTGGTGCGGAGATTATGGAAGATACGGGCAGCGATGTCATCGTAGAGGTTTTTCTCGACCTGAACAGATTCGAAATCTATTCAATTATTGAAAGACTCTTCAACATAGTTCTCAGCATGCTGAAGGACTTTGAAATGGTTTTGGAAAACAGAAGCGGGGAGATATGCAGTTCGATAATGGTAAGGGAGAACGAGGTTGACAAACTGCATTTCCTGGCTTTAAGGCTGTTAAACCATCTGGGAGGAAGGGGAAGGATCTCTACCATGGATGCCACCAACTACAGAAGTGTTGTGAGAACCATAGAGAGGATATCCGACCACATAAGTCACATGAGCGAAGCAATGCTGAACATCGAAACGAACCATCCTGAAATTTCCCCGGAGGTAAAGATTGCACGGGACATCCTCAGAAGGGCTATGGTTGCGTTTTTTAAAAAAGATAGACATCTGGCCGAGGAAGTTCTGGAGAGTGCAGGAGATTTCACAAACAAAATTTTGAAATTTTATGAAAATATACTCAATCTGGACGTGGTTGCCATAATGAACATAAAGACCGTGCTGGATAGTCTCATAAGAGTGGCAAGCTACTCCGCTGATATCGCCGAGATTGCCATTAACATGAGCGTTTACGAAAGGCATCCGTGATTATCTGACCCGGGGTCATAAATGGCTGTTGGTGAAGAATAAAAATAAAAAGATTTAAATCACACCTACAACGATTCTCTTTCAGGTGATAGCATGAAGGTGAATGGTGTAGAAGTTGAGGAAACTTTTGCTGAGGCGTTTGACATAAAAATTGCGAGGGTTTTGATTACGGGCTACGACTATTACTGGGCGTGGGTAGCTGCAAACGAGGCAACCGGTTTTGGAACTTCGGTTATTATGTGTCCTGCCGAGGCCGGAATTGAGCTTAAGGTTAAGCCGTCAGAAACACCCGATGGCAGGCCGGGATACTATGTTCAGATATGCCACATGAGCAAGAAGGGACTGGAAGAGCAGCTTCTGGCGAGGATTGGACAGTGTGTGCTCACAGCTCCAACCGCAGCGGTCTTCAACGGTCTGCCGGATGCTGAGGAGAAGTTTGATACGGGATTCAAGCTCAAGTTCTTTGCTGACGGATACGAGAGGGAAGTTGACGTGGGTGGAAGGAAATGCTGGGCCGTTCCGATGATGGAGGGTGATTTCATAATTGAGAACGACATCGGATACACCAACGGAATTGCAGGTGGAAACTTCTTCATCATGGCCGAAACCCAGCCTTCTGCTCTTGCAGCAGCAAAGGCTGCTGTTGATGCAATCAGCGATGTAGAGGGTGTAATCACTCCGTTCCCCGGCGGTATTGTCGCTTCTGGCTCAAAAGTTGGCGCCAACAAGTACAAGTTCTTAAGAGCATCGACAAACGAGAAGTTTGCTCCGAGCATCAGAGATAAGGTGGAGGGAACACAGATTCCGGAGGGTGTGAAGGCTGTATATGAAATTGTTATAAACGGCCTTAACGTGGAGGCAATCAGAGAGGCCACCAAAGTTGGAATCCTCGCTGCTACAAAGATTCCTGGTGTCGTCAAAATCACTGCCGGAAACTACGGTGGAAAGCTTGGCAAGCACATAATAAACCTGAACGAACTCTTCTAACTTTATTTTTATGCCCAGAACGATTCTCACAATTTCTGGTCTCGATCCCTGCGGTGGTGCAGGGATTCATGCAGATATAAAGACTGCGAGGGCAATTGGCCTCCATTCGGCATCCGTGATTACCGCTCTTACTGTCCAGAATACCTGTGCGGCAAAGTCCGTTTATCCTGTGGACTCAGGGGTGATAAGGGAGCAGATAAGAGACGTTCTGGATGATATTGGAATTGATTGTATCAAAATTGGCCTAGTTCCATCGCTGGATGTTGCGGAGGCAATATCTAATGAAATTGAGAAGCTGGAGGTCCCAAAGGTTCTCGATCCCGTCGTCTTTGCAGGTGCTGGTGGAAAGCTGGGTGAAAGGGATGCTTATGTACATTTGCTGAGGTATGTGGATCTCGTAACTCCCAATCTATCCGAGGCAAGGATTATTACCAGTGCCAGAAGTCCAGAGGAGCTGGCTTTGACCATTTTCAGGAATTATGGATGTAACGTTGTCATAACCGGTGGGGAGATGAACGGGAAGGATATTATTTGTGAGAATGGAAGGATATATACTGTTACGGCCGAATTCTCGCCGGTAAACATCCACGGCACCGGGTGTGTTTACAGCACCTCCCTGGCGTGTTATCTTGGAATGGGTTATGGCATCGAGGATGCGGTAAGGAAAGCGAGAGTTTTTGTTCTGGAGAGTGTGAAAAAGGCTTTGAGGCCGGGAAAGTGTTTTCCAGTAGTAAACCCTTAGAAAAGAATCCTCTCGAGGTCATCGCCTCCGTAAAATATTTCCTGTATGGCGTCGTATATGTCCTCGATTCCGTAGCCGGTTACTGCAGAAACTGGAATCAGGGGACGGAAAAATCCGGCTTCCCTCAGCATTAAAAATAGCTCGAGATTCAGAGTTTTCCTTTCGAGATTCAGACTGTCGTAGAGGCTTTCGGGATCCTGACTCCACTCCACCACTCTTTCGAGTTCACCCTCTGTAAGAATATCGGCCTTTGAAAGGGCCAGTACTTGCGGGATTTCAAGTCTGAAAATTGCTGAAGATGCCATGAAAAGAATTGAAAGGAATCCTGATGGTGTTTTTGAAACAACGGGGTCGAAAAGGTACACCATAACACTCCTTTCGGGGTTGAGGGCATTGATGAGGATCCTGCTGCTCTCCCTCAGGGTGAAAAGCTCAAGCTGTCCTGGAGTATCGATTATAACATACTCGGAAGAGGAAAGCTCTATCTCCTCCTTTATGTCATCCACAAGCGTTGAAACGAGATCCGCCCCTATGATCTGTGCCCCATTGGGCCCTACGTTGTACCTGTTCATTATGTCCTCCAGTGTAAACCATTCTCTGACGTCGAGATCAGCCGAATACGGCACGAAATCCGCCCCGGGATCCAGATTTACAACATAGTGGTCGAGTTTTTTCAAATCAAACCACTCTGCCAGCGCTTTAGTCAGATAGGTTTTTCCAGAACCTGCTGTTCCGGTTACGTATATGAACACCTGATCCATGACTGCATTACGTGTTTGGACTCAAAACTTCTACCCTGAACTTCGTCCTTAACCCTTGCATGTACCTTTTGGCGTCAACAATAAAAGGGCAGTAGTTGGGGCATCCAGTCCCCTTCACTCCCTGGATTTTACACGATGTGGTGTTCGAACACTCGAGAACCTCAATCTTGGTATCGTTGATGTAGACAACCGCAGAGTGTCTTCTGTTCCTAATCTCGAGAATGGCATTTTTTGAGGACATCATTGATTAATCGTTTCGTTCTTATTTAAAAAATTTCTGGTTTTTCTTCGTATTTACGTAAAAATTTTTACTATTTATAGTAATTTGGTCTTAGCTTCTCGTATGTTTCCTCAAGTGCTTCGGGAATTATCTGCACATCTGCAAGCACGGGCATGAAGGAGGTATCTCCGTTCCATCTCGGAACTACATGGATGTGAAGATGCTCGGCTATTCCCGCTCCTGCAACTTTCCCGATATTGACACCTATGTTGAATCCGTCCGGATTCATGGCCTTTTTTATCGCCCCAATGGAAAGATTAACGAGCTTCATAGCCTCAATAAGCTCTTCGTCGAGCATGTCTTCGGTTGAGGAAATATGGCGGTAGGGACATATCATTACATGCCCTGGATTGTACGGATTTCTGTTCATAATTACGTAGCATGTTTTTCCTCTGTACAGTATCAGATTCTCCTCGTCTCTGTCCTCTTCTGGGGCTTTGCAGAACACACACTCTCTGGGCTTGGGTGCGAGAATGTATCTGATTCTCCATGGGGCAAAGATTCTCTCCATGCATCCCTGTACTCGGAGCAGGTATAAGTTTTTTTGTTTGTGCTTAACTATTTATACCCCAAAGTGCGGGAATGTTCATGAGAGACCTAGTCATAGGTATCGTTCTGGGCATCATAGTCGGAGCGATAGCTGTTTACGCTGTAACATCTATGGCACCATCAGGCGAAGAGTTCTGCTCTGCCAATACTCAGGTTCTTGATCAGAAAACCATCGAGAGTGTAACGGCAAAACTGAATAACATCGTTCATAAAAACAATCCCGATGTTAACGTCAGGATTTCAGATTACAAACCTTATGGGGAGCTTTACCTCGTAAACATCGAGTTCTACAACGAAAAGGGGGTTATCGAGCATTATAAGATGTACCTCACAGCCAACGGGTCGTTGCTTTTTACCAATCCGATAAATTTGACTAGAGTAAGTGAAAAGCCTCAGGAGGAGCAGAGAATCAATGTCAGTGTTGATGATGACCCGTATAGGGGTGCTAAAAATGCAAAGGTTGTGATTGTTGAGTTCTCAGATTACGCTTGCCCCTACTGTGCAAAGTTTGCAACTGAGGTTGAACCGAAAATTCTGGAGAATTTTGGAGACAAAGTAAAGATCGTATTCAGAGACTTTCCGATTCACGGAAACACTTCCTACTTTGCTGCAGAAGCGGCAAACTGTGCCGGCGAGCAGGGTAAGTACTGGGAGTTCCACGACCTGCTTTTCAAGAACCAGCGTGAATGGATGTCGAACCATTCAAAGATCTACGACTATGCGAAACAGCTCGGTCTGAATGTTTCGGCCTTCAGGGCCTGTGTTGAATCGGGGAAGTACAGGGAGGAGATCAGCAAGGATTATAAGGATGGAGTTAGCTACGGGGTTACCGGCACTCCAACATTCTTCATCAACGGGAAAAAGTATGTTGGGTACAAGCCGTACGAAGAGTTTGCAAAGCTGATAGAGCAGGAACTTCAGAAAACAAGTTAGTTTTTTATCTTTTTTGTGCTTTCCTGGAGATGAATATGAAAAAAGTTCTGTTTGTCTGCATTCACAACACGGCAAGGAGTGTGATTGCTGAGACCCTGTTCAACTCTCTGGCAGAGGCATGGAGAGCGGAGAGTGCAGGTATTGAGAAAGCGGAAAAGGTTGATGAGAAGGTTGCTGAGCTCTTGAGGGAGAAGGGACTGGTGGCAAAGGAGAAGCCCAGAACACTCGATGAAATCAGCCTCGACGAGTTCGATTTGATAGTTGCGGTCTGCGAAGAAGGCAGTTGCATTGTGGTGCCGGGCAGAGAGATTGAGAGATGGTATATTGAGAATCCGGCTGGAAAGGATGATGAAACATACAGAAGAGTATTCGCTGAAATTGAGGAAATGGTCAGACAGCTTGTGGAAAGGCTGGAGGGCAATTAAATTTATTTATTTTCGTAACATTCTGTCTTCATGAATCTGAGGGATGCCATTGATCACGCAAAACCCGAGATTATAGATGATGAGATAGGGCATGATGAAATAATTTCCTTTCTCAGGAAAAGGGGACTGGACAATAAACCGGTAATTCTCAATGTGGAGGGCAAAAAAGTTGCGAAAAATTTTGTGGCTTCAAGAGAGCTACTTGGAAGGTATCTTGGTGTGGATGCATACAACATTGCTAGAGAGCTGGCTGAAGTTGAGAGGAAAGGGGCCAAGGTTGAAATTGTAGACTTTTCAGAGCTTGATGTGGGGAAAACCGAAGTTAACCTTTACGACTTGCCGGTGTTAAAGTACTTTCCCCGGGATGGTGGCAGGTACATAACTGCCGGAGTCGTTATAGCCAGGTCTGGAGAGACGTATAATGCAAGCATTCACAGAATGATGGTTCTTGACGAAACTTCGGTTGCAACAAGGCTTGTTCCACCAAGACACACGTATCTTCTGTGGAAAGAAGCTGTGGAGAGAGGAGAAGAACTTGAGGTTGCTGTTGTGATAGGGGTACACCCTTTGTTTCTTTTCGCCTCTGCGACAAGACTTCCTGAGGGAGAGGAGTTCAGCTATGCCTCCAGGCTTATGGGCGGGCTCAGACTTTACAGGAAGGACAATTTATTGGTTCCGGATTCGGAGATCATTCTCTTTGGCAGAATAACGGCTGAAAGGGTTAGGGAGGGACCTTTTGTTGACATTACCGGCACGTACGACAGGATCAGGGATGAGCCAAAGCTGGTTTTCGATGAGATGTACGTTAAGGAGGATTTCATTTACTATTCCATAACACCGGGAGGGCGGGAGCATCAGATGCTGATGGGTGTGCCGTATGAACCGGTCATATACAAGTTCGTCTCAAATGTTTGCAAGGTTAAAAACGTCATCACCACTCCGGGAAGCTGCCACTACTTCCACTCGGTTGTTCAGATCGAAAAAAGGTCGGAAGGTGATGCCAAGAATGCAATAATGGCCGCACTGGCAGCAAATCCGAGTATGAAGGGTGTTATCGTTGTTGATGATGATATCGACATCCTGAGCTACGAGGATGTTGAATTTGCAGTAGCTACGAGATTTCAGCCCGATAGAGATTTTGTTGTGGTCAGCGGGGCGAGAGGGAGCAGTCTCGACCCGTCAGCAGGTAAGACAACTTCAAAGTGGGGCATCGATGCTACCAAGCCGATCGGTAGGGAAGATGAATTCAGGAGGATAATTTAATTAAAGTGGGTGAGGAGTAAAGAAAAGGTGGGGCAATGGAGGTGGAAAGAGACCTCGAGATGCTTGAGGATGGAAGGTTTAGGTACATACAGAGGGCTGAGGGTGAAGTAAGAGAGCTTGTCTATGACTACAAATGGTGCAATGGGTGTGGAATCTGCGTTTACGCCTGCCCGGTCAATGCGATAGAGCTCGGCCCGGTTCATGATATTGCATTGGGACTCGACATGCCGCCTGTCATAATCGACCACCTGAAATGTGCTTATTGCGGCATCTGCTATTCGTTCTGCCCATTTAATGCTTACGAATTCTATATAGGTGGGGAGAGAGTGGAGAAGTCAAAGTTAACACTCTCTCCGGTTATGTACACTTACAAGTATGAAACCTGCAGGGAGTGCACACTATGTTATAAGGCATGTCCGACGAAGGCCATCACGAGGAAGGTTTTCATAACCCGTCAGCAAATTGAGGAGAAGAATGTGGATATGGATGGCAGTGTGGAGATTGACAGGGATAAGTGCAATCTCTGCGGAATTTGTGCCGAGTTTTGCGAAGTTTTCAGCATGGTGGAGAAGGAACCAACTCCTGAAGACGTTATGCCGTATACGGACATACTGATCGACGAGGAGAAGTGTGATTACTGCAAACTCTGCGAGGAGGTCTGTCCTGAAGAGGCCATAAAGGTTGAGGGTAAAAGGGTCTCTTTCCAGCTTCCGGAGAAAATTGCTGAAATAAGTGTAAATCAGGATATCTGCTCGCATTGTGGCTATTGTGAAGAGGTATGCCCGTACGATGCGGCAAAAACCATTAAGCCAATAGATGGAAAGCTCGAGCTTTTCGAAGCAAGAATGGCGAGATGCGACCCTGTAGGCTGCGCAGCATGCATTCTCGTCTGCAAGCACAATAAAGTGTGGTACGTTTCGAAGGATAGGGGGAGAGTTCACTTTAACGACAAGTTCTGCATTTACTGCGGGGCCTGTGAGAATGCCTGTCCGTACGATTTAATAAGGGTCTACAGATACAGCTACTTTACCAAAGAGGTCGCTACCGATGCTCCATGGAGGGAGGCATGGGAAGAAGCCGTGACGAGAATTGTTGAGAAGGAGAGGGTGGAAGAGCCATTCAAGTTCTTCGTTGAGGAGACTGAAATTGAGGTGGAGGAAGAAGAGGCAGCGGTTCCGGCAGTGGATGAGAAAAGACTGAAAGTTCTGGAGGAGAAGGTGTCAAAAATTGAGGACATTTTAAAAAAGGCGAGATACAGAAGGGCGATTGAGAGTGGGGATGTGGATATATTCGTGAGAGGTGTTAAGCGTGCATCTGGAAAGGATAAGGGGAAAGAGAAGCAGAAAACTTGAAGGAAAGAAGGTGGTACTTGGAGTTACGGGCAGTATAGCTGCTGTCGAGTGTGTTAAGCTTGCAAGAGAGCTGATAAGAAGGGGGGCTGACGTTACTGCCGTTATGAGCAAGGCGGCAAAAAAGATCATTCATCCATACTCGCTGGAATTTGCAACAGGTAAGAAAGTTATTACAGAAATTACTGGCAGTATTGAGCACGTCAACCTTCTTGGGGTTGACGGTGAGGCAGATCTGTATCTGATAGCTCCCGCTACGGCCAACACTCTGTCCAAGATTGCTCAGGGAATAGACGACACACCCGTAACAACCTTTGCAACAACCGCCCTGGGTTCGGGAAAGCCAATCATCATCGTTCCGGCGATGCACGAGGCGATGATGCGGAACAGAGCCGTTCTTGAAAATCTCCAGAAGCTCGTAAACATGGGCGTGGAATTCGTTCAGCCCAGGGTCGAGGAAGGGAAGGCAAAGTTCCCTGATATCGAGACAATCTGCCTCCATGTGGAGAGGGAGCTTTATCCGAAAGAATTCAGTGGAAAGAGGGTTATAGTTACCTCTGGTCCGACCTATGAGCAGTTGGACCCGATAAGGTTTATCAGCAATAGAAGCTCCGGAAGGATGGGAAAGGAGATAGCACTCGAACTCTGGAGAAGGGGGGCGGATGTTGTTTACATAACCTCAAAACTGACGGGTCTGAGACTTCCGCTGTTCAGAGAGGTATTCGTCTGGTCGGTTGATGATATGATGAACGCTGTTTTGCGGGAAATTGAGAGCGGATGTGACCTCTTCGTCTCTGCGGCTGCGGCATCAGACTTTACAGCGGAGATGGAGGAAAGGAAGATTAAGACGGCTCCCGAACTTGTACTCAGGCTTAAAGAAACTCCAAAAATAATAAAGGAAGTTAGGAAGGTTTACAAAGGAGACATAATAGGGTTTAAGGCAGAGACGGGGTTGAGTGACGAAGAGCTCCTCAGGGTTGCGATGGAAAAAATGGAGTGCGACAAACTCTCAATGGTCGTTGCAAATGATGTGCTGGAGAGAGGTATGGGTACTGAGGACACCAGAGTACTTATCTTAACAGAAAAAAGACAGGATTGGGTTGAAGGACACAAGCTCGGTGTTGCGGAGAAGATAGTTCAGGCATATATTGAAGATTGCCTATGATTTTTGTCCCCGCCAGCATAACCTGTATTTTTTCTCCTCAGGTTTCGGACAGCCCGAGAAACTCGGGCAGCATCGGTGTTGGATTTACAGTAAATCTCGGTGTAAAAGCATACAAATCGGAAAAAACAAGAATAAACGGTGAGGATTGGAGCTTTCCTACAATAGATTATGTTGTGGAGAGGGCAGGACTCGAGGGTGCCGATATCACTGCTGACCTGCCATTTGGATGCGGGTTCGGAATGAGCGGAGCGGCAGCTCTGGCAACTGCTGTTCTGTCCGGCATCCCTTACATACAGGCTGCTGATCTTGCTCATGAAGCGGAGGTGCTGAATCTCACCGGACTTGGAGATGTGGTTACCCAGACCTTTGGTGGCATTGTGGTCAGGAAAAACGCTGCCTGTCCATCGCTTGCGAGTATAGAGAGATTCTGCTTTGATGCCATTCTTGATTTCGTTGTAATGGGTGAGATCTCCACGAGAGACATCATTTCTGATGATATTCACAGGAAAAAGATCGGTGAGTCCGGTAAAAAGTGGGTGAAGGAGTTTCTGAAGAGACCCACTCTCGAGAACCTGTTTTCATGCTCCAGAAACTTTGCTTCTGAGACGGGATTGCTGGATTGTGTATCTGATGCTGTCGAGGCAGTGGAGAGCTCGGGTGGGATGGCAGGGATGGTGATGCTTGGGAAGACGGTTTTCGCAGTTAACGGTTTTGAGGCCCTCAAAGAGTTTGGAGAACCTTTTAAGGCAAAACTGGATGGTTGCGGTGTGAGGAGGATTAAATGAGGAACAGGATAGGAGTTGCTGCAGTTCAGTGCAGAATTGGAGATCTTGACAGTGCTTCCAGAGTTGCAGAAATTGCGGTAGAGAATGGAGCAGAGATCCTGCTGTTTCCCGAATACTTTTCTTACGCCACACTTTCACTCGAAACGCTTGAAGAAACACTCAAATTTCTGAAGAGCATCAGTTCTGAATTTGGAGTAGTTGCTTCTGGAAACGGGGTTGTTGATGATGGGGGATATAGAAACAGATCGTATCTCTACGACGACGGAGAGCTTGTGGGCTGGCAGGACAAGATTCATCCCACAAGGGTGGAGAGGCAGCTTGGAATTTTGAGCGGGACGAAACTGGAGGTTTTTGAAGTTAGAGATGTGAGAATCAGCACACTGGTGTGTGCCGACATCCTCTATCCTGAACTCTGTAGAGTAGCAGCACTCAAAGGCGTTGAAATTGTTCTGAATCCTGTAGTGTCATTCAAACGCTCAGAGCTTCCCGGAACGGAGTACAGATACTGTCTCTATTTCACACGCTCATTTGACAACGCCTATGCCATAGTAAAGGCGGGCGGATTCGGAAGAACCTTTACCGGAAGTGAGGCTGTTGGAAGAAGCCTGATCTCAACGTTTGACGGAATTATTGCGAAATACAAAAATGAGCAGGATGAGGAGGCTGTCGTGGGCGATGTGGAGCTTGACAGGATAAGGGAGTACAAGGAAATAAACTACTCCCTGACAGACAGGAACGTCAAAGCGTATGAGGACTTGCTGAGCTGACGAAAAATTTTTATCATACTTGATAGCAAACTATTCATGGTTGTTGTTAGCAATGGTATTCTCACATCGAGGTACGTGAGGCTTTTAAGGCCTGTTGCCTGGTTCTGCTTTCTTCTACCTTATGCTGCGGGTTTCATGTTTGGAGTAACACCGGAAACGAACTGTTTTAATGTTCTTTTCGGCTTTGCATCCTTTGCATTCTGGATGAGCTTCAGCTTTACCATTAACGCCCTTTATGACAGAGAAGTTGACCGCCTTCATGATGGAAGAGTTAAGGACATGAACCTGTCAGTACAGCCGCTAGTCACAGGTGAGATTTCGGTGAGGGAAGCAAAAATTCTATGTGCTGTGTTTCTCGCCCTTTCTCTGATGTTTGCGTCTCTCATCAACGCTGACTTCTTCTCTGCCATGCTTGGAGCGAATTTGATTGGTTATGTTTATTCGGCTCCACCCCGATTTAAGGCATTGCCCCTGACTGATGTGATATGCAACGCTCTGGCAGCGGTACTTGTTTTCCATGCGGGGCTGAGTATCGGGAATTCAGACGTTCCTCTGGCTGTGTATCCGGCAGCATTCTTTCTTGCCGCTACTTTCTATATTCCCACTGCTGTATCTGACTACGAATTCGATAAAAATGCTGGATTGAGAAATACACCTGTCTTTTTCGGACCCGACAGGGTTCTCAGGTCTCTGTATCCTCTTTCGGCAATAACAGCAGCTATCTGGGCATACATACCATTTGTTACACAGAAAATAGAGATAAAGATCGTTTCTCAGCTTATAATTTTATACACGGTGGCCTTCACAGCGGTTGTTAACTCCAGATGGGATGGCAGAAAGCTGAACGTGACGCCTCATCTTATCCTGACCCCGTTTGGGATGATATCTGCCCTCCTCATTGCAAACGGATTTGCGGTGATGATGGGAGGATAGGGGGATTGGTTTGAAAGATAAAAACAGCAAAAGAATTTAATCTTTAGAAATGTATCTTTTTTCATGGCGCTAAATCCGATGGATATTTACAAGCTTCTTCCAAAAACGAACTGCAAAAAATGTGGGGAAGCAACATGCATGAGCTTCGCATTCAAAATTCTGAACAGGGAGAAAAAGCTTGAAGAATGCATTCCGCTTTACGAGGACAAAAAGTACGAGAGGCAGAGAAAGAAGCTGGAGGAGATGCTAAAACCTTTGGAAGAGGCAACTGAGACCGGGCTCATTGTGGACGAGAGTCTGTGCGTAGGTTGTGGAAACTGTGTCGTTGTCTGCCCAGTTCATGTTGAGAAGGATCCGAAGGGGGCTGCAGTTGGGAGTGGAATAACGATTGACGATCCAATACTCAGGGTCGAGGATGGAGTTGTAAAGGTTGTGAACATGCAGGCATGCAGGAGATACGGTAAGAACAGGGTCTTGTGTGTTGTCTGCAGGGAGAACTGTCCGACAGATGCAATAAGATTTCTGGAGGGATGATTATGATATGTCCGGGTTGTTCGTGTCTTTGTGATGATATTCAGATTAAGAATGGCAGGATTTTCCATGCCTGCAGGAGGGGGGAGGAGATCTTTTCCAGATACGGTGAGAACAGGGCCAGGGCGCTGGTTGATGGTAGAGAGGTTGATGTCGATACGGCGATAGAGAAGGCAGTCGAAATTCTCAAAGATGCCGAGAATCCTGCAATTTACGGATTGGATACAACTGTCATGGAGGTACAGGAAATTGCGGTTGATGTTGCGGAGAAACTGAATGGCTACATAGATGATAACTCATCCTTCTGCCTTGGTGAGCTTGTTGAGGCTGTTTTGAAGGGAGATGTACCAACAACGACACTTGACGAGGTCAGGGACAACGCCTATGTTATTGTTTACTGGGGGGCAAACCCCTTCCACAGCCTTCCGAGGCACATGTCGAGGTACAGCTACTATCCGAGAGGAGCGAAAAGGCCGCGCGGCTATGAGGAGGACAGGTATCTGGTTGTTGTTGACGTAAGAAGGAGTGAAACTGCGAAACTGGCAAAGAAGAATGCAAAATACATCCAGGTTGATAACGACGAGGAGCTCGTGGAGTCCTTCATGAGGGTTGTTGATGGCAAGGCGGCCAAATACGCAAAGGAAGCGGGAGTAATAATTAACGAGATGAAAAAGGCAGATTTCAATGTTATCCTCGGTGGACTCGGATTGAAATATGGACTCAGGGATCTGAACAGATTTGTGGAGTTGGTGAGGAAACTGAACGAGGTGGCAAAGGTTTACTTCATTCCTGCTGGCTTCCATGCAAATATGAGGGGGTTCAACGAAACCCTCTTTGAGAGGACAGGAGCTGTAAACAAATACAGCTTCAGGGATGGCAAGAGCGACAAAGAATTTGCTTTCACAGAACTCCTGAGGAACGATCGGGTTGATGCAGCTCTCATCGTCGGAACCGACCCCGTATACTCCCTGCCGTACGAGATTTCTGCAAAACTCGGCAAAATCAAGACTGTGGTCGTCGATCCAAGGATGAGCTTCACTGCCAGAGTTGCTGATGTCGTCATACCATCGGCCGTTTCTGGAATAGAGATGAGTGGAACTATGGTAAGGAGTGATGGTGTGAGGATTAAGCTTGAAGCGATGGAAGAGAGAGAGATAAACGACCTCTACATTTTCAGGAAGATTAGGGAGGGATTGTGATGATGCGTTTTTCCAAGTTTCTGAAAGTTGAGGCCGAAATCGTTGTTGCAAGGCAGTCACTGGTAATGGATGAAACAAAAAAGTCTGTAGAGCCGGTAATTTTCTTCCATCCAGAGTTTGCCAAGAGGAGCGGAGTGAAAGAAGGGGATGTGGTTGAAGTTGAGGCCAACAGCAGGGTTGTGAGGCTAAAGGCAAAAATTTCAGAAAACGCTCCTGAGAATGGTGCCATTATCCCGAACGGCATATTTGCAAGCTATCTGGCAAGCTTTGATGGCTTCAAGAAGTTCAAGGCAAACATAGAGGTGACTGAGGGTGAGCCGAGCAGTGTTGAAGAGATACTCGGCAAGATAAAATCCTAATTTTTTTCTACAAAAAATTTAAGTGCTTGGTCAGTTAAGGTGGGATTATGATAAATAAGATTCCAATATCTAAACCATTTATAGATGATGAGGAAATCGAAGGAGTTGTGAACGTCCTTAAATCCGGCATGATTGCTCAGGGTGATGTTGTCAGAGAGTTTGAGGAAAAGTTCTCCGGTTATATCGGTTCTGATTTCGCCGTTGCGGTGAGTAACGGAACAGTTGCGCTTGACGTTGCTCTAAAGGCATGGGGTATTGGCGAGGGGGATGAAGTGATAACCACGCCGTTTACCTTCATAGCAACATCCAATTCTATTTTATTTCAGAAAGCCAAGCCCGTTTTTGCGGACATTGAAGCGGACACCTATAACATAAACCCTGATGACGTGCTGGAAAAGATATCCCCGAAGACGAAGGCGATAATAGGGGTACATTTATTTGGTCATCCCTTTGACGTTAAGGCTATAATGGACATCTGTGAGGATCACGATTTGATTCTTATCGAGGATTCTGCACAGGCTCACGGGGCGGAGTTCAGGGGCAAAAAGGTAGGAAGCTTTGGAACCGGATGTTTTTCTTTCTATGCAACGAAAAACATAACCACTGGGGAGGGAGGGATGATTACAACTTCAGACAAAAAAATTGCAGAAAAATGCAGACTGCTACGCAGTCATGGCGAGGCTTCCAAGTACAATCATCTCCTTCTCGGTTACAATTTCAGAATGACCAATATTCAGGCAGCAATCGGTCTGGCACAGCTTGAAAAGCTGGACAGGTTAAACGAAATGCGAAGAAGGAATGCGGAGTTTCTGAACAGGAACATCAAAGTAGAGGGACTGGTAAAACCGGTGGAAATGAAGGGAATGAAGCATGTTTATCACCAGTATGTTGTAAGGGTGGAAGAGGAATTTCCAATGAAGAGAGATGAATTTGCAGAGTTTTTGACGAGTAAAGGTATTGGAAATGCAGTCCACTACCCGGCTCCCATCTACAAGCAACCACTCTACATTAAGCTCGGATTCGGGGATGTGAGATGTCCTGTCGCTGAGGAGGTTTCATCCAGGGTTCTGAGCCTGCCAGTCCATCCCGGAGTCGGTGAAGAACAGCTCAGGTATATTGCGGAAACAATCAACTCAGTTTCTTGAGGTGGTGGTATGGTGATGGCTTCAGTGATCGGGCTGGGAAAGGCTGGATTGCCGCTGGCTGCAACGATAGCCGAGAGCGGGATAAAGGTGGTCGGGATTGACGTCGATGAAGAGAAATGCAGGATGATAAATCAGGGAATGAATCCGATTCCAGAGGAGAAAGGTTTGGACGAACTGATAAAAAAGCACGGGGGTAAAAACCTGATAGCCACCACAGATTACTGGGATGCAGAACGGTGCAATCTTTTCATAGTTATTGTGCCGCTCTTCGTTGATTCACTCCATAATCCAGACTTTTCGATCATGGAATCGGCTTTCAGGTCCGTTGGGAGAGTGATAAAGGAAGGTGACGTGGTGGTGCTGGAGACCACCGTCCCGCCTCTGACAACCGAAACCATCGTCAGGAGATGGCTGGAAGAGGAAAGCGGATTGAAACTTGGCCAGTTTTACCTTGCGCACTCTCCAGAAAGGATAATGACGGGATACAGTTTATCCAGACTCAGAGAGTTTCCGAAAGTAATCGGAGGTGTGGACAGAAAGAGTGGAGAAATGGCGTACGATCTGTATAAGAAGTTCATTCCCAATCTCCATCTGGTCTCCAATGCGAGAACAGCGGAATTCATAAAGGTGATCGAAGGCTGTTACAGAGATGTGAATATCGCTCTGGCGAATGAGCTTCTTAAGATAGCAGAGGAAATCGGTGTTGACTTTTACGAGGCCAGGAAATATGCAAATCACGAGTACTGCCACATCCACCTACCATCGACGGGAGTGGGGGGACACTGTATTCCTGTGTATCCATGGTTTTTAATTAAGGAGATGGAGAAGAGAGAAAAATTTGAAAAGGCCAGACTGCTGAGAACCGCCAGAGAGGTAAATGACGAGATGATTGATTACTGGATAGAGAAGCTGGTTCTGGAGTGTTTGAAGGTTGATAAGCCATTGAGCGAAGTGAAAATCTGCATCAGGGGTATTACATTCAGGGAGGGTGTTAAGGAAACGTATCACAGCAGGGCTCTGGCCATAGTTCAGCGTTTGAGAGAAAAGGGTCTGAATGTCGGGGCTTTTGACGAGATGTTCAGTCCGAAGGAGCTGGAAGAAATGGGAATTTCTCCTATGAAACCCGAGGATGCTGATATTGTATTCGATACATTCAATCTGAAATTTCATACGAGGGCGTAAAGCATGGAGAATTCGGGAGTTTACCTGCTGATTGCGATTTCTTTCTTACTCTCCGTTATCGTGGTTTCGGCGCAAATAAGGAAGTTCAGAAAAGTTGGACTGCTTGCTCCGGATTACTATAAACCAGATTTGAGAAAGGTACCAACGGGTGGTGGCATTTCGATACTCATTGTCCTGTCTGCAGTCTTTTCTCTTGTTTACATCTTAAACAGTTTCTGGAGCAACTCCATTTTACCCCCAATAACCCGGCTTGACTGGAAGGCATTGATTGTAATATGTTTTTTCGGACTTTTTGGGCTGCTCGATGACTATGCGGATGTTGGGAGAATAACGAAGATAATTTTGACGTTCTCCTTCTCTCTGCCCCTTGCAATTGAGGTTAGTACCGGCAGCATATTTCTGCCATATCTCGGCCTGGTATTCCTTGGAATCTTTTACTGGCTGATCGTCATTCCAATGTATATAATGGTTACTTCAAACCTCGTTAACATGCATTCTGGATTCAACGGGATGGCAGTTGGCCTTACGTCGATAATTATCGCTTTTTTACTGATTAAATCAATTTTATCCGGTCGTGATACTGTTTTTACACTTGCAACAATGCTGGGGGTGTTGCTGGGATTGCTGTGGTACAACAGATATCCGTCGAGGATATTTGAGGGTAATGTCGGGGCTCTATCAATGGGTGCGGCCATTGGAGCCAGCATCGTAGCTAACGGATTTCTGGTGTCAGGCTTTATTATGCTTGTACCCCACGTGGTTAATTTTTTGATGTACGTTTACTGGAGGCTGATGCGGAAGCTGCATCCGGAAGACCCAAGATGGGAATCTGTAAAATTTGGGAAAGTGCGGGAGGATGGAACGATTGAGGTACCGAACTCCCTCACCCTTAAATGGGTGCTGCCACATCGATTTAGAATGAAAGAATGGCAGATCGTGCTGGCTATGTATTCCCTGACATTCATTTTTTGCATTTTTGGTCTGTTTGTTGATTACTGATCCAACACTCACTAAGCTTGTCTCCCCATTCAAGCCAGATTCCTGCCAGATTCTGCAGAGTGATCCACTCCAAAACCTGCGGTAGATTTTTATATTTTCTTTGAAGGTATATGTTATGGCCAAAAAGTACCTGTTTGTGATTGTATCTTTTATATATGCAGTTATGATATTCTATCTGTCTTCGATTTCTTCTCCTCCAAACCCCGTTCCTTCGAGCCTCTTTTTGTTTTTGCACCGGAAAATGGTTGAATTGGGTGTCGAGTTTCTGGGCATTCCTTTTTATTTTGTGTATCGCTATCCCGACAAGTTCGCTCATATGATGCTGTACATGGGATTCGGTCTCGTTCTCAACCCGGCCATAAGATCGACCGTGGGGAGGCAACCGGAGCTGCTTTCGATCATAATCGGTGCGATTTATGGAGCAAGCGATGAGTACCACCAGAGTTTTGTTCCGTACAGGTCTGCAAGCACGTCTGATTTAATGGCAGATGTGGCTGGACTGGTTCTGTCGCAAATCCTGCTGATAGCTGTGGGGAGACTGAGGGTGGCAAAATGATTTTGCAGTTTTTCAGAATAGTTTTTGGATTGGCATTTCTGTTTTTCGTTCCGGGCTTTGCCTTCAGCCTCATACTGTTTCCAAAAAAGGAAGATTTGACCTTGACGATGAGATTGGGACTTTCAGGAGCCTTAAGCGTTGTATTCGATGTGCTGGTTACTCTATTCATCGATCTGGTTTTGCACATACCCACAACCCCTGTGAATATACTTGTGGCTCTCCTGACCTTCACTATGATCTGCCTGGCTGTTTGGAGACTGGAAATCTTGATTCTCACGAGAAAACATCAGGAAGGAGAGCCTCTAATCCAGAAATGAGCTTCGTACGTATCTTTGCCCACTTCAACAACAACACTCACTTTTGCGGGTAGTTTTACGTTCTTCGGGATGGTGACGGATTCCAGCTCCTCGAAAGTTTCCCCTCTTTTTATTTTAACCTGTTTGGACTTTATAAGCTTACCATTCAAAAAAATGCTGATCTTGTAAACCTCATCTCTTGTTTCGTGACTGACAATTCCGTATCTGAATGTAATCTCTTTTGGCAAATCTGAAACATTTATGTAGTTGGTGTAGCTGTCGGGGTAGATGTAGACTGCAGAGTAAGACTCCTGAAGGCTTGACCAGATCAGAAAAGCTGCTATGGCCACCCCCACGATCATGGCCACCATCGCACTTTTCTGGATGATGCCGTCATAAGCCTCATCGGTCTCACTGCCTCCCTGCTCCATGACCTGATTGTAATTTTATACAATATATTTGTTTTCCGCCATTACAGACAAAAAAATGGATAAAAAATATTTTTACTTTCTCCTTAGCAGCACTACCGCTCCGAACAGTCCGAGAGCAGCTACTGCTATTGGTGAAAACTCAGGGACTGATGGCGGTACGTTGTACTCGTTGTTGTCCTGCGGCGATGAGCACCCCGGATCGTTGGGATAGTCAATAAGCCCGTCCCCATCGTTGTCGATACCATCATTACATTGGGTGGTGACATTTTGCAGTGCCTGTGTACAGTTGTTTAGTATTATGTTCAGTGTACCGGTCGGATCGCTGTTGAAATCGGCGAGATTCACCTGAGTCCCACCTGTCGCAACCAGTCCGGCAACACCGTTGGGAGTACCGTAGTCATTCTGAGCTGATCCCCACTGTGGATCAAATATTCCGATGAAGTAGGCAGGTACGGAATCAAGTGCATTTACGGCATCGGTCTTGTTGTTGACTCCCGGATCCGCATCTTCGTCGGTGATCAGTATAACACAGGAAGCAACACCCCTCAAACCCAAAGCAGTCTGATTCGTTGCGAGCACGATTGCATCAAAACCCGGCTGATATCCGCCTGTGGGAACAATACTATCAAGGCAATTCGTGAATGTCGTACTGTCATCTGTTAGCTGACATACCACACGCGGATTATTTGGATTTGGACTGAAGGTTGCACCGAATCCCACCAGACCAACCTTAAAATCTCCATGCGACTGGAGGTAGTTGAAAATATACCCTACGTTATTCTTTACTGCGGTTATTTCATCGCCCATACTTCCTGATTCGTCTATAACAAACACCACATCACCCTGTAACTGCTGGGCAATTGCGTTTCCCATCGAAATCAGCAGAGCTACCGCAGCAACCAGTAAGAGTCCGCTTACTTTAATAGTATCACCCCCTTACTGTTTACGATTATTCATAACAAAACAAGATATATAAATATTTCCTTTAATTATAAAATTATAATTGTTATAGTTGTTGTACTTGTTACTATAATGAATTTCCCTTCCGGATCGAATTCAATCTCCATTAGTTAACTATAAATATTACAGAAAAATAAACAATAGAAGATTGGTGAAGGGTGAATGAATTGGGATGAGATTTTGAGAATCATTGGCAGGAATAAAATTAAAGACAGTGAAAATATGGACCCTGTTGTCAGATGTGCGAAAAAGTTTCACAGGCATGCGCGCATCGAAATGCCAGAAATTGATGGGGATGCGGTTGTGGAAACCGGGCATCAGCCCAACTTCCTTCCTCATCCGGGAACGTTCAAAAAAGCCTTCCTGGCCAGTTTTCTGGAGTCCGTCGGTGGAGTTATATCCTTATTTGGAATATATGACTACAATCCGGCAACGGCGAAGCTGCTGTATCAGAACAGGGTTCCCGACATCAGCAAAAACGGATTCAGGAAAATCGGGTTTAAGCTGAGTAAAAAAGACACCTTGAAGAGATTTGATCAGCTAGAGAAACCACCGAAGGAGGAATGGCGCAGAGAGATTGCAAAGATTGAGGAAATTTACGACAACGTTGACTGGATAGCAGGTGAAATGGAGAAAAGCTACAGGTTGGGAAAGAATTTTGCAGATGTGAATGCAATCCTTTTTGCGAGAATATGCCACCACCTTGGTTTTGACAACGTCCTGTATTTTAAATACTCCGACCTCCAGAAGAATGGAGTTTTTTTAAACGAGTGGCTGGAAATCTCAGGAGATGTGAGCGAGTATAACCAGATCTACAATGCCGCAGTTATCAAAAAAAGAATTTCTGATGGAAAAATTAACGATTTGACTCTTGCCCCCTTCTGGTACCTCTGTGACTGTGGAGGCAATGCTCCGGTTTACCATAAAACCGTTTTCACGGCAAAATGTCCAGTCTGCAAAGCAACCCATGAGTTCCACAGCATTGAAGAGGTTTTTGCCCGATTGTCCCCGAGAGCGGTATTTCGAAACCTCCTGTTTGCGAAGGGGCTTGGTACCTCGCTGTTCATCTCTGGAAGTGGCGGTAGCCTGAGGTATGGACAGATTTCCAATGAAATGTACGCAAAGTTCGGAATAGACAGGCCGCTGGTGGTGTACTGGAAAAGCAAGGACTATTATCTGTCTCCGATCCGCAGAAAGGTAATCACGGAGATTTCAAAACTGTACGGGAACGACTTTTTCGAGATCGATGTAATGAAAAAAAGACTGGAATGGTTCCATGGGTTGAAGTCAGATAGAAGATTTATGGGATATTACCTGTATTCCCATACCCTGCTTCAGATCGCTGCGAAGGTCTTTTCTCTCGATTACTCAATGGTTGATCTTCTGGCCAGCGCCGGTATCGATGAAATCGTGAGAAAATGGAAGGAATCGCTGGAGAATGCCAGCATTAACCTGAATGAATTCTGTTCCGTAACTTCGGATGTGGATTTTGGGTGTCTGAGTTACCACCGTCGGATAATGGAGCTGGTTGAGGAAAGTAAGGTTTCAGATCCTGCAAATTTGCTGGGTGATGGGAGATGAGGAGAGTACTGGTCCTGAGTCCGCATACAGATGACGGAGAGCTTGGTTGTGGTGGGAGTATAGCGAGATTTGTCGAGGAGGGTGTGGAGGTGTACTACGTGGCCCTCTCAGCATGTGAGAAATCCGTACCTGAGGAGTTTCCGCCAGATATTTTGAAGAGAGAGGTTAGAGAGGCGACTAAGATCCTGGGAGTCGACAGTTCAAATTTACTCCTTTATGATTTTGAAGTAAGGGAATATCCCATACTGAGACAAAAGATCCTGGACACCCTCATTGAGATAAGGGAGGAGGTGAAGCCTGACTGGGTGTTTGCACCATCATCCTTCGATACCCACCAGGACCACAAGGTCACGAGAGAGGAAACTTTGAGGGCGTTCAAAAAATACACCATTCTCGGTTACGAGCAACCTTGGAACAACATAACCTTCAACACGACGTGCTTTATCAAACTTGAAGAAAGACATGTGGATAAAAAAATAGAGGCTCTGGAATGCTACGAATCGCAGAGAGACAAGGCTTACATTGGAGAAAAGTTCATTAGAAGTTTGACGAGGACCAGAGGGGTGCAGATCGATGCAGAATACGCCGAGGCATTCGAGGTAATTCGCTGGATAATCTGATGCAAAGAATTTTATAATGTTTTAATAAAGAAGTTGTGTGGTTCAAAAGAAAAAAGGTCTGGCATTAGTTCTGGTGGCGTTATTTCTGGTTGCCGCATTTATCGAACTTAGCTACGGTTCTGTGTATTTTGGTCTGGTTTTCTTCGCTTTGATTGTGGTTTTTCTTTACCTGCTCACAAAACAGAGCGGAAGAAAAGAAATTAAATCGTCGAAGCTCCAGATTCTTTTTGGTGTACTCTTAATTCTTCTTGTTGTGGTTTACAATATTTACAGAAATTCGGAATTTCAGACACTGGACTCGATGGTGATGTTACTGGGCTTCTCTCTGATAATCTCAAATCTACGTCGATTTGCAGAGATTGGCAGATTTTCTGTTTATTTTTCCTTCACATTCCTCTTTTTTTACACCATTCTTTTCCTCATACCCGAGAATATTGGATTTGATCTGCCGTACTACTACGGCCACTATTTTGTTACGCTACCTGTGGTCACTCTAATGCAGAAAATTGGGTACAATGTTAGCATCCCGGCGATGAGACTGATTGAGGTGTGTGGTGTGGAGGAAACGGTGCTGAAAATTGATCTTGCGTGTTTTGGATGGTACTCGCTGATTTTAATAGTAAGTCTGGTTTTTGCCTATTCCGAGACAATTGAGAAGATACGGACAAAGAAATTGCTGACGATCTTGGTAATGCTTGTTCTGGCATCGTATTTTGCCAACCTTTTGAGAGTGGCGATTCTTGTCCATCTGGCCTATTTTTACGGCGTTGGAACGATGATGGAAGTTCACTCTCATCTTGGCTGGATACTTTTTGCCATTTTTCTTTTACCTGTGGCCTTTTTCCTCCTGAATAGAAACTGATTTCTACGATTTTCATAATAATTGTTATTCGATTATTGTAACTGTTGTAAGTATAATTGTAATTGTTAGTATAATAATAATTTTATTAAATAGGAAAATTATTTATACTCTTAAGTAACTATTAATGTTGAGGGGATGTAAAATGAAAGTATTGAAATCGACAGTTCTGTCGATAGTGATAGGAATACTAATGGCGATAACCCCCACTCTTGCCGTTGACGTTTCTGTTGACGGTGATCTGAGTGATTGGGGATTATCCCAGATTTTGACAGACGATTGGAGCAACAAAACCACATGGATTCCAACAGTGGATGGTATCAGCTTCTTTGTGGAGGACAATCAGGACCCTGCAAACAGCGCAGCGATAAACTACAACGCTTCTTACACAGGAGTGCACATTTACGGCAATACGACCTGGCAGGCACCCTACCGTGAACCGTTGCTGGTTGGGAACAGAGCGGAACCCTATGGTGGACCATCTGGAAAGTTTGGAGAAAAATTTGACATCGAGGCAATGTACGTTGCGGAGAACAGTTCACACATTTTCGTACTCATAATAACCTCTACTGCTACCGCCATGGGAGATCTGGCGCTTGATTTTGGGCCTGGCGGAGGGTATGGTTACGAGTATGCCGTGAATTTCCACAGATCGGGAGATACTGAAGGGGTTCTTGGTGGAGTTTATATGACCCCTACAAAGAACGACTGGACGAAACCGAGCCCGTTCCCGGAGAACGTGCCCGATAAGATCAATTTCTCAAGTGTTGATCCAATGAGCTATCTGTGTGTTGCGCAGATCAGCCTTACTGATCTGGGTGTGGATGATTTTGGCAGATCGAACTATGCATTTGAAGTGGCGATTCCGAAGAACTGTGTTGGAAACCCGGATCTGCCTGAAAAGCCGTCAACTGCTTTGAATAGATTCTGGATAACCGAGTACTGCGGAAATGATTCCGGACCAAGTATACCAGAGTTCATTTCGATTCTGATACCTGCAGGTATTCTTCTTGGTTCTGTGTATTATTTCACAAGGAGAGAAAGGTAAAATTAAATTTTAAATTATTTTATTTTTAAGGTTGAAAAATATGAAGATAATGGTTGATGTGGGGCATCCCGGACATGTCCACTTTTACAGAAATCCAGTAGCGAATTGGAAAAGAAACGGTCATGAGGTCCTTGTTGTTGCGAGGGATAAGGATCTCACCGTTAGCTTACTGAACTCGTTTGGTATCGAACATGTCAAAATAGGTGAGAGTAAAAATGGACTCATTGGTAAGGGTCTGGACATGATTGCCAAGGACTTGAAGCTCCTCAAAATTGCCAGAAAGTTCAAACCGGATATTCTTACCGGTATTTTCAGTCCGTACATATCTCAGGTCGGCTCGCTGATAAACAGACCTTCGGTGATATTCAACGATACTGAGATGGTGAGGTACAGCCAGCTCGTCACCACATTTGCTTCGGTGATATGCACGCCCAGATGCTTTCGTGGGAATGTGAGAAAGAACATCAGATATGACGGCTACCAGGAACTGGCGTATTTGCATCCGAATTATTTCGAACCTGACAGGTCAGTTTTGGAGGATCTTGGCATTGATGGTGAAAGATATATCGTGATGAGACTCATCTCCTGGAGTGCGTATCATGATTCCGGTCTCAAGGGGCTGGATTACAAGCAATTGCTTGAGACAGTAAAACACTTTGAGAAATATGGCAGGGTGTTCATAACTTCCGAGAGGGAAATTAACGGCCCTCTGAAGAGGCATCTCCTGAAAGTTTCCCCGGAGAAAATACATTCCGTTCTCCACCATGCCGATCTTTATTTTGGGGAGGGTGGCACGATGGCTGTCGAGTCTGCGTTGCTGGGCACACCGGCAATTCATGTCGAGTCCGATAAAAGCGGGAGACCAACCGGTGAGACGAGCGGAAACTTTGTTGAGCTCAGGGACAGGTACGATCTCCTTTTCTTTTACGCCGACCACGATACAGCGGTTGAAAAGGCTACAGAATTGCTTGAATCCGATAATACAAAGAGAGAGTGGCAGAAAAAGAGGGAGAAATTGATAAGAGATAAGGTTGATGTTGCGGAATGGGTAACGCAGTTTGTTGAAGAGTATCCAGAAAGTTTTTATGAATTATCATATTAGATAATTAGGAGATGTGGATGTCAGGTTACTCAACTTTGTTCAGGAGTTTGATTTTTCCAATAATGGAGAGATATCAGAGAACGGAGATAAGAAAACATCTTGCATGGCTCAAAAAAACACAGTGGCTGAGTCATAGCGAAATTGAAGCTCTGCAGAATAAAAAGTTAAGGGCGCTGGTTCGGCATGCATACCGGAACGTTCCATATTATCATAGGCTCTTCAAAACTCTGGGATTGACACCCGATGACATCAGGAGAAAAGAGGATCTATCAAAACTACCGGTGCTGAAAAAGGAGGATATCCGAAAAAATCCGGATCAGTTTCTGGCACGAAATGTTCCGGGATCACGGGTGATGGAAACTCAATCAAGCGGTTCGACCGGAGAACCGCTGAAATACTACATGGACAAAACGTCTTACAGTATCGGCTGGGCCCATACATTTCGGTGCTGGAGCTGGGCGGGGTACAGTCTGGGCGATCCCTATGTTAAGATCAGCATGAGTGCAAGAACAACTCTCAGAAAAAAAATTCAGGATATTTTGATGAACTGCCATTACATACACTTCTCAGATGTAAGTGTGGAAACGCTGCCGGGAATTCTGGAGGTCATGAAAAAGGGTAAAATAATCAGAGGTTTTGCATCTTCGATGTATCTGATTTCGAGAATGATTGAAGAGAGTGGCGTTGAGGACATACCAAAGCCCGCTGCCGTAATGACTACAGGAGACACGCTATTTCCACATTATCGGGAAGCTATAGAGTCTGTTTTCGACTGCAAGGTTTTTGATGGGTATGGTGGTGAAAGCACACCCATTGCATTTGAATGCGAGGAACACTTTGGTTATCATCTATGCGAGGAGAGTGTGGTTGTGGAATTTCTCCGGGATGGTGAGGAAGCGTCCCCCGGAGAGCTGGGCGGGATTGTTTTTACAAATCTGGATAATTTTGCCATGCCATTTATAAGGTATAAGATAAATGATGTGGGAGTGAAGGGGGAAGAGGAATGCCCTTGCGGTAGGGGACTCTCGTTAATGAGTTCTGTAGAGGGCAGAAATACGGACATTGTGGTAACACCAGATGGCCGGTACATTGTAGCCCAGTTCTTTGCAAACCTCTTCAAGTACATTGAGAGTGTGCAGCAATTTCAGGTAATTCAGGATCGTATCGACAGGCTTGAGGTAAGAATTGTTGCAAATGAGAAGTTCAGTGAAAGTGATGAAAGATACATCTATTCGAAATTAAGGGAGCAGGTAGGGGAGAATGTGGATCTGGTCATCAGGCTGGTAAAAACGATCCCCCCTGCAAAGTCGGGCAAGAGACGATTTGTGATCTCCAATGTTTCGCCATTTTGATAAGTGGTAGTATGGATAAGGAAGACATTTTCATGCTTCACGGAATAAAACACTTTGAGATGAAATACAAAGTTCATCCGGATGGTCAGCTTCTTAACGGGTGTTCCTCGATTGACTTTGCCAGAGATACGAACGTCTTTGGCTGGATAGGCAGGGTGCTGTCGGGACATATTGAGGAACACTATCACAGCAAAAATTCCAGGAAGGAGATTTCCAGAGAGCCATTTCTGGACATTGTCGAGAAGCGGATATTTGATGCAATTCTTAACGAGAACAGAGAAAAACCGGTGGTCAGGCACTCATTCTGGCCCCACGGTAAAAAGTTTGCGCTCCTCCTCACACACGATGTGGATGAAGTCAGAAAGACCTATCAGTATCTGACCTATCCCGCAAGACATCTCAGAAGGAGAAACTTCAGAGCCTTTAAAAATCAGATCATCTCGTTTGTTAAGAAATTGGGTGGTAAGGAACCTTTCTGGACTTTCGAGGAAATAATGCAGATTGAAATGGAGCTGGGTGTAAGATCCACGTTCTTTTTCCTCAACGAAACTGCGAAGGTGAATTTGCTCGACACCAAAACCTGGAGACACTACGGAAGAAAGTTCAACATCAGGGATAAAAAAATCACTGAGCTGTTGAAAACCCTGACCTCAGGGGGATGGGAAGTAGGTCTGCACGGCTCGTTCGAGTCCTACAGAGATTTTAAAAAGCTGAAAAATGAATTGATGGTACTGGAGGAAGTACTGGGCGAAAAAGTGTGTGGGACCAGGCAGCACAACCTGAATCTGGAAATTCCCGAAACGTGGAAGTACCATGAAAAACTCGGTTTGATTTATGACACAACTCTTGGATTTAACAGTTGCGCTGGATTCAGGTGGGGTACGAGTTTTCCATTCCACCCTTTGGATGCCGAATCTGGCAGGGCACTTGATCTTCTCGAAATCCCGCTCGTGGTCGAGGATATAGCTCTGTTTTCGTACGAAAAACCGTGGAAGGAGTTTTTGGAAATTGCCAGGAAGGTTGAGAGTTATGAGGGGGTTCTAACGATCCTCTGGCATCATTCTGTTTTTAATGACCTCGAATTTCCGGAATGGGGCGATATGTACAGGAAGATTGTGGAATACTGCCTGAATAGAGATGCCTGGGTTGCGACGGGGTGTGAGATCGCCAGATGGTGGAGAGAAAGGGAAATTTCCGACGTTAGGGTTGACTACGGCGAGGGCGAAATCACGATACGGCCGGTTCCGGCAGGGCGGCAGCACTTTCTTGATATTCACATTGAGGGAGATGCTGAAATCGAATATGGAGCTGAAGTGGTTAAAAGAGAAAAGGACAGAGTTACGATCCTCACTACAGGTGATGAGGTTAGAGTGGTGTTTTGAATGGAGATTCTGATGACGGACAGCAGAAAAGATTGGAATGATGTGGTTAACGTCTCTTCTCAGGCCACAGCCTTTCATGAGTATGAATGGCTCAAAATAATGGAGAAACATACGGGATTCAGACTTTATCCGCTGATTGCATTCAAGAATGGAGAACCGGTTGGTCTGTTTCCCCTTTTCTTTTACAGAAAACTTTTCTTGAGGTCCGTCTTTTCCCCACCCCCGGGTACGGCAACATCGTATCTGGGCCCGGTATTCGTGGAAGATGCAGGTTTAAGACTGTCCAGACGAGAGAGTCTGGGTACTGAGTTTCAGCAATCAGTCGATAATTTTATTGAGGAGACTCTTAAAGCCAATTATATCTATTTCTCTGCACCACCGGGAGTAAATGATCCGAGAGCTTTCCAGTGGCTGGATTATGAGGTCAGACCGGCGTATGGGTATATGATCGATTTAAAAAATGGACTGGACTCGGTTCTGGAAAGGGTAATGACGAAGAAAATCAGAAAAGAGTGTAAAAGGGCTGAAAGAAAGGGTATAGTCGTGAGGGAAGGGGGGAGGAAAGAATTAATCGCTATTTACGATCTGATGAAGGATAGGTACAAAAGGCAGAACAAACCCGTTACCGTGTCTGAAAAATACCTGCTGGAGTTATTTGACAAATTCAACTTAAGAGTTTTTGTTGCTGAGTATGAGGACGAGGTCGTGACGGGAACGGTTTGTATCGGCTACAGAGACCGATTTTTAAGCTGGATAGGATTTCCGAAACCGAGAATGAAGCTTTCACCTTCGCCAAACGATCTGCTGGTGCTGGAGGAGATAAGGTATGCATGTGAGGAGGGGTACAGCTATTATGAAATTATGGGTGCGGCAGGAGACAGAAGGCTTCACAATTACTATTCAAAGTTTAATTTCGATCTTATTGTTCGCTTTTCTGCAAAGAAGTCGTCTGCGATTGCATCACTGATCGAGAGAGCTTACATGAAGATGAAGGACAGGTTTGGGGTTAGCAGGAGGAGGGGACCATGAGCAAACTTCGTGACATCTACCTGGCCTTTTTACATTCGATGGCGATGAGCATCCCGCTGGGCAGGGCAAAGAGGGCACTGTACAGGTTAAGGGGAACGAAAATCGGTAGGGGTGTGGACATTGCAAATGGTGTATTCATTGAAGACTCGTTTCCAGAGCTTATAGAGATCGAGGATGGTGTTGATATCGGGCCAGGTGTAATCATACTTGCGCACGATTCGAGCGCTCACTGCATTGACTCCCGAATTCCAATAACGCTGAAGCCTGTTGTGGTTAAAAGAAACGCGTATATCGGTGCCAGAGCCGTAATCTTACCGGGTGTTACAGTAGGCGAATCGGCGATTGTTGCTGCAGGTGCTGTCGTTACGAGAGATGTTCCTCCCGGTAAAATTGTTGCAGGCGTTCCAGCGAGGATTATCGAGGATGTTTCAGAGTACATGAAAAAGTTCAGAGGTGAGGAATAATGGGCGTTGAAATTGAGCTGGCAAAAGATCCGGAACTGTGGGATGGTATTGTGAAGAGTTCTCCGCATGGTACAATTTTCCATCTCTGGGACTGGTTGAAGATTGTTGAAGGGTACACAGGAATGAAACTGTATCCTCTGATGGGCTACAAGGGCTCAACGCCAATTGGTGTATATCCATTCTTTGGAAAAAAGGTAAAATTTGCGAAAACACTCTTTTCACCCCCTCCCAAGGCTCTTCTGCTCTATCTTGGACCGGTAATAGCGAATTACGAAACCCTGAAACAGAGCAAAAAAGTCAGCCACTTTTACAGTTTCCAAAAGCAGGTCGATGAGTATGTTTTTTCCGAGTTAAATGCAAACTATGTACGGGTAAGAAGTGCACCACGTCTGGAGTGCAGACCTCTCATATGGTGCGGATATGATGTGAAACCACTCTATACCTACATGATACGTCTTGAGAAGAATCCGGAGATGGTGTGGAAAAAATTTAACAGGAAAACAAGAGTGAACATTGAGAAAACAAAAAGAGAGGGTGTTACCATTGAGATGGGCGATTATGATGATCTGGATTATCTCAGAAACGCACTCTACGGTAGATTCGAGGAGCAGGGATACAGGCCTACTGAGGATTATTACAGGGAATATCTCAATGATCTGATGGAGAGGTTTTACCCCGATAACATGAAAATATTTGTGGCCAAGTTAAATGGAGAGAGGGTAGGCGGACTTGTGACTCTCCACTATCGCAGATGGGCCGGTTTGTGGATAGGCATTCCGAAAACAAAACTGGCGGGAGTGTATCCCAACGATCTGGCACAGTGGGAGGCGATAAAATGGGCATGTCAGGAAGGGTACGAGTACTATGAGCTGATGGATTCGGGAGAAAATCCAAGGCTCGTCGATTACAAGTCAAATTTCAATCCGGAGCCTGTTCCGTGGTATTCGGCGGTAAAATACTCATCTCCAATTTTCGGAATTGCGGAAAAGATTTCCAGAGTCATCAGGATGAAAGGGTGAATGTATGAAAAGAGGCCTGCCCTTTTACACGCTGTTTTTCATATTTTCACTTGCGCTGATGAAACTGAGCGGTGTGATCAGCAAGATTATTGTTGCCAGGTTCATAAGTCCGTATGAATATGGAATAATAACCCTTGTTACGATATCTCTGCCGGCCATGTTCTTTTATTTCACAAACTTCTGTTTGCACGACCTTCTTTCAAATTCAAAAAAGGGAAGGAATTATTTTGGATTTGCATTCAGCTATTCGCTTACAGCATCTCTGATTGCAGCATTTTTTGTATTTACATTCCATAAATCCTTTTTCAGCTTTTTAAACCTGCCTCTTGACAACTGGGAGTTGTTATTCATTGCTTTCTTTGTCTCCCTTACTTCTGGAAGTTTATTGAATGACATTACCGGTCTCTTCAGGGGTTTGAAGCTTTATTCCTCAACAAGCATTATAGCATCACTTCCGGCAATACTCAAACTTCTCATGCTCGTTGGTTTTCTGGCAACACTGAGAAAACTTGATTTTATAATCGCCATTCTGGTGTTCTCGTTCTCCAGTTTTGTATCTCTTGGTTTTGTGCTCCTGTTTCATAGGGGAACGATATTTGGAAACTTCAGGTTAACACCACCCGACCGCGAAATACTGTATTTCGGAGCTTCCGTGTATCTGCTGGGCCTGTTCGGGGGACTCAGCCAGACGATAAGCAAGGTTGTGGTCAGCCATGACCTGGGAGTGACCTGGCAGGGCTATTTTGATGCGTCGCTGACGGTTATTTCAATACTGTCATTTGCGTTTGCGTCAATGAGCTTCATATCGATTCCGGAAGCTACAAGCAGTGCAGACAGAGATGAACTGCTTTATGAAACCGGAAAGCTGGGTGATGTCGTCCGGGCACTGTTTGCATTTTTGGTTCTGGGCATCATGCTGCTCTGCATGTATCCATCTCAGTTTGTGGGACTACTTTTTGGCAAGGATTACACAGTTTCGTCCAGATTCCTCCCTGTTCTGGCTGTCGGTTATATTTTTCTTTATGTTCAGCAGTTTCTGGCGTATCTGAATGTGTCCTACCAGAAACCTGCAGAGTACAGATCCCTTGTCTTGGCGACACTCATTTGCCTTCTGTTCCTTGTCCCGACTGTACACACTCTCACCACAATGGTGGGAATTTTGGGTACGTATTCGGTTTTAACCTTCTTTTATTTCCTCTATTTGTTGATAACCTTGAAACTTTCAAAGGATCTATCTCCCGCATCTGTATTCGTTAAAAAGATTCACAGGCTGGTCATCGCAACGGCGATCACCGCTTTCATTGGTTATTTCACATCATTTCCAAATTTTCTCTACGATGTCTTATTTGTTTCCATCATCTTTACACTGCTGATTTTTCTTACAGGCTACCTAAGTAAAGATCTGCTGAAAAGCATTTTTTAAATATATATCCTTACCGTCTTTGTTTCTTCGGGCATGATATCTGTTGAGATGTACCACGTGTCCCCTTCTCTGTACAGCAGCTTTCCGTTTTCTACCCTTGGTTTTGCAGGAAGAACTATTTTTAGAGTTAGCCCGTTTATGGCCACATTATTTTTATTCGTGATTGTTGCATTTATAACTCCGTTTCTGTCATCCGTGGATACGTTGATTGACACTTTTTTGAGGAGCATCATGTGAGATGCAAGTTCATATGGGTCGGAGATGGTCAAACCTCTTTTTTTGGCATATTCCAGTACCTGCAGGGCCATTTTTTGAACTGCAGAGCTGTTCAGGTATTCAGAATCCCATCTGAAAACTGTCAGAGAGTCATACCTTGCTGAGGCATCTATTACGCTGGCCATACTCGTGAAATCGGGATAACCTCCTTTCTTGATTGTTGGTTTGGAGATGGGTATCAGCAGTATGGGGGTCTCTTCTCCTCTGAAGTAGGCGAAATGTGGCACTCTAACTCCCTCTCTCCAGTATATGTAGAATGGAGAAGGAACCTCTTTGGAAAATACGAATCCTGTTCCCGTTTTCTTCATGGATTTTATGAGTTCCAGATTGTATTTCAGGTTTCTGGGGAAATATCCAACTGTTTTTAGGCCTTCTGGCAATTTCTGACTTCTGGACGTGTAAATAACGTCGCTGGTAATTCCTTTGAGCAGGTTCAGGTCACTTCCCACTTTCACGATTTCAAAGTAGTGCTGTATCTGGTGCTGTGCGAAAAATTCGTGTACGCTTTTGATAAGGTTTAACTCGTTCACCGACATGTTGTTCAGATCTCCAAGATAGCTGATGAGCACCAGAGGTTTGACCCCATTTGGGAATGGGTATATGGACAGGGAATACCTGTCAGTGCTGTTTGCGGTAAACTTTTCGTCACCCACAGAAATCCACTGGGTGATCTTTATCGATTCACCCGGAGATAGCTCATTCTGAAATGGATCCATAATCTGGTTGATCATGTAATATCCTGTCACCGACCCTGTGTAGATTATTTTGTTTGGATACGGGACGTTCTGGCCGTATTTAAACAGAATTCCCGTACCGTTGTGATGTATGAACATCTCGCTGAATTTTGTGTCCTTGAGCAACACAAAATCTTCATTCGGATAAAGCCTTCTTGTCTCTACGTTCTCACCGTATTTGATTTTGAACATATCCAGCGGAGAGTAGACTCTGACTGTGTAGCCCACCCTCATGGAGCTGTTACTCCAGTCGTTGGCTATGAGTATCTCTCTCTTAAATGCCCTTTCGAAGAAGGTATACTTGACGGACAGGGTTGCCATCTTCCGGCCATCTTCCGTTTTGACTGTTGTGGTGTATATTATCTGGTTCTTTCCAAGAGTGATTTCAGAATATGGTATTTCCTGAAGCCCGTAGATTACCTCCTTCCGTTCAGGAGTCAGCAGATTCAGATCAATGATGTCTGCAAAACCGCCTTCGCCCAGATAGTTCTTCAACCGGGTGCCCATGTACTGAATTTCAGGTGTTTCCTTACTGAGTCGGACTCTGTAGTACTCGGTGTCAATTAGGTAACTCCCACCCGCATCTTTGATCAGAACCCCGTCTTCAAAGTTAATCTTTGGGAGGATATTGGCTATCCTGAGCTTTGATGGAATCTGGCGGTAAATTGAGAAGAAATTTTTGGTGGAATATATCTTGTCAAGCTGCCTGTTGTTATCCACGGATAGATTTAGCGGTGATTGTCCGTATATTCTGAATATTTTGTCAGTGGAAACAAGATAGCTTATCCCGAAGGATGCCAGCAAGTCTTTGGTGCGATCTTCGTGCTGTGGACCAAAGTAGGTGTAGTACTCATCTTTTATCAGTCTGGACATCTCAGATCCTGCTGTAACAGATAAAACCTTTACAGGTATTTTATTGCTGTAAATAGCCAGTCTTGCTCCGACAGGCCCGGTTGCTCCCTCTTCCGAGTGGCCTATTCCGGAAAGCCATTTCAACCCGTCTATTTCATATTTTGAGCCACTAATGTCCTGATGGTAGTAGAGATTCCCAACCACGGGGATCGCAATAACTGAGAGAAAGACAATCAGATACGATGCGAAAGCGATGGTGTTTCTAAGGCCGGGCATCTTTATTCCCGAGATATACTGCTTAATGGCTGAAAAACCCAGTGCGGATAACGGAGGAACGATGAGAAACATGTAGAAGAGCTCTCTCAATGCTCTCTCACCTGCGAAAACTCCTGAGGGGAGTGCGATAACGGTAACTGAAATGATCAAACTCAGGATAAGCGGTTTTCTCGTTCTCAGCAGCCCAATAATTGCCAGAATTACGTTAACCGGACCGAGCCATACCGGCCAGAAAAGAGGGCCATGGGAGATTGTACCTGCAAGACCGGCCGGTAAAATTGCCTGAGAACTGATGCGAAATTCTTTTAGGGCTTTGGATGCGTATCTATTTATCCACACGACAAGGTAGCCGGCGAGAAACAGGAATGACATCCAGAAAACGATAAAGGATATACTAAGGTTAACAAGCAACTGATTGTAAAGCGTTTCCAGGATGGGCCTCATGGAGAGCGGTCCTATGGACATGAACTCTCCAATCGAGATTAAAATCCGCCCCTTCCCTATGTATTGAGAGTGGATGTGGGGGAACATGTGCATGGATATTACGTAGTACACTAACGTGAGCAGGGCTAGCAGGTACGATTCTCTATGCAATCTACCGGAAATTGCGGCAAAAACTATGAAGAACATCATCGAAAGAAAGATCATAAACAGGTATGTACCCGTGTGGGTTATGCTTAGGAAGAGGACGAAAATATTCAGCAGGATGAATCTTTTAACCGCACTCAGCCTCTCTTCTAGCAGCAGGTAGATGATCATAACATCCACGAACATCGCAAAAATGGATGTGGAGTATCCAAGAATGCTCAGTGATATTGAAGGGGTTGAAAGCAGGAACAGAATTGATAAAATTCTGGTTTTGCCATTCCGATCGAATATGCCCGAGTAGTGGTAGTAAAGCAGCAGCAGGATGGTGAGACAGCCGAAAGGTGTCAACAGGGCTAACTGAAGCGGCTCTGCTCCTGTTATTTTGGAAACTATTGAACCGAACATCCAGAGTCCGAAGGGGTAGTCGTATCCGATATATTCCTTTTCGAAGTTCATCTCGTAAAATTCGCTTAGAGAATTTGTTTTAGCCATCAGGTTGGTGTATATAAGATGGGTGAAAGCATCGGTGCCGTAGGGGATATCGACATAAACGAGGGTTGGCAGAATGAAGCCGAAAAATAAAACAAAGCAGAGTACGATTACAGGTGTGTTTTCACGGTTTTTTATGAATTTTAAGTAATTTTTTATTTCAACATCCATTTGCACTATACTGCCCTGCCCATTAATATTATTTTTCGTTACTCATCCTCTAACTCGGCAAGTCTTGCGGAGTTGAAGAGGGAGGCGGTATGGCCGCATCTTCTCTCTAGATCGCCTAAGAAAGCTTGGATATTTCGAAATACGAGTTGAGCAAAATAACTGGTCAGAATAGACAGAATCATTTCAACTTTCGAAAGAGACCCTGAGTTCTGGATTGAGCATGACTTGGGTCGGATATCCGACGATCTGCCTACCTCTGCGATGAAGAGGGGGCGGAGAAGGTTGAGGAGTTGCTTGAAAGAGCCGAGAGGGAGAGGTAAGGCTGTTCATGGACTACGTCTGAGGTTTACTACATTATTGCGAGAGAGTTGAGTGTTGCGAAGGCAAATGAAGACTACAAGACGAGAACGGCCCCTCAGACAGAGTGTTAAAATCTCTGGGAGCGAGGTACGCTGAGTCAAGACATGAGTATACACAACAGATTAAAAATGGCAACATTTAAGAACCTTTTAAGAAATTCAACACATATAGTGTTACGGAGGTGAATAATTGTGTTAAGTGACGTTTTACGTGAAGCTTTAAGCGATCCAGTAACACAAGATGAAGCTCTGTACATCCTGAATAAAGTGCAAACAATTGAAAATTTTTTAGAACTTGCGAAGGTTGCCTCTAAGGTCAGAGATGATGAAGTTGGAGCAGTTTTCAAGTTTGATGGGTTCATAGGCTCAGTAACTCCGTGCACAACGAATCCGCCTTGTAAGTACTGCAGCAGATCAACTGGAAACCGTCCAGATTTCGCAGAAAAACCACTGACAACTGAAGAGATTGAACTGGGTGCGAGGTTAATAGACAGCACAGGCACAAAAAGAGTCGAGCTTGGTGGGGGAACATTATGGAGTGGAGCGGGTGAAAAGGTAACAGAAGCTGTGAAGGCCGTTAAAAAGGTGTCCTCAATGGACATTTGGATAAACGTTGGTCCTGCCCTAAATAAGGACGACCTCATCAGGGTAAAGGAATTGGGTGTCAGGGAGGTATGCAGCAGTCTTGAAACCATAAATCCAAAAGTTTTCAAAGAAGCAAAGCCGGGAGACAGTCTCGAGGCTAGAATGAAGCTTGCAGAAGAAATAAACGAGGTTGGATTGGGTCTTAAAAGCGTTATGATGGTTGGATTAGGCAGTAGCTACGAAGATTACGTAAAACACATCTTCTGGTTCAAGAAGTTCGAGAATCTCAGTAGCATCTCTATAACTGGATTGAGACCAATTCCTGGAACGCCTTTTCAAAATAGGCCTATGGCAAATCCGCTTGAAGTTGCAAAAGTCGGTGCGGTTGCGAGGCTAGTTTTGAGAGATGTGGATGTGGGGTTTGGTGGGATAATGAATGATCCCCGACTGTTGCCACTCTGGATAATGGCAGGTGCAAATAGGGCAATTCATCTGGGTGCTCACGTTCACAGATTCTGGTCAACTCCGATAAGACATCCGAATACGTTCGTAGAGAAGCATGGTGATATAGAATTCATAAACATGCTACCCCTGACGACTAGACTTGTTAGGGAGATGGGAATGGAGGCTGATGTGGAATGAGGAAAATTTTGCCAGTACTTATTTTACTCATCATTGCATCTACAGTTCTTGGATGTGCTCAGCACAGAGAAGCGAAGATAAAGATAGTTGATCAGTCAGGGAGAGAGGTAGAAATTGGTAAGGTTGAAAGAATCGTCAGCCTATGGCCAGAAGCGACGAGAGTACTTTTTGCACTGGGTGTAGAAGATAAAATAGTTGGATTGGATAGCGATAGCAAGAAATGTCCAATTTTGACAAGAGCTTTTCCAGACAGGCTAAAAGAGATACCGGATGTTGGAAGCGCTGTCAGAGGAACTCTAAGCCTTGAAAAACTTGCAGAACTCAAACCTGATATCGTGTTCGTAAGGACTGAAGATAGAGAACTTGCGGACAAAATACAGCAAACTCTCGGAATTCCGGTTGTATGTGTCAGAATGGATAAATTCAATCCACCTCAGACGAGTTTTGATATTATTACGGTCATAGGGAAAAGTGTTGGAAAGGAGGAAAGAGCCAGGAAAATAAGAGAATACCTCGAACGTAAGATAGAGGAAGTCAAATCCGTAACATCAAAAATACCCAGTGCAGAAAGACCCAAGGTTTATCTTGCAAGCCCATACAATCTCAACTCTGTAATCGCTCTCGCTACGGATGTAGAAATTGCTGGAGGAAAGAGTCTGTCAGTTTACTGCAAGAGCTGGGCCTGCAGTGTAAGCTTTGAGCAGATCGCAAGCTGGAATCCTGACGTAATTTTGCTTCATGCTTATGGTAAGTTCATGCCAGACGATTTGAAGAAAGACTCTAACTGGCAGAAGATTAAGGCGGTAAAGGAGAACAGAATCTACAGAATACTGTTTGGTTACACAGGAAAAGATCCGGGACTCTTTGTTATAAACGTTCTAACCGAGGCAAAGATTCTGTATCCGGATAAGTTCAATTACGACGTTGAAAAGGAAGGAAATGAGATTTTCAAAATGCTTTACGGCGTTGATGGATTGTACACCAAGATAAAAGAAGATTTTAAGCTTTCGTCAGTTTAAAATTTTTATTGTCAAAGGGTTAAATAAGACTGGCGAATGGTGAGGCGAGCAACCGTGCCAACGGAATTTATGCGAAATTTCGAGAGGAAGTTTGAATTACTTTCGTACAAAGCCAGTTTGATCCTCTTACCTCTCTTGCTGTTTGTCCTGTATCTGTCCATTGGAAAATATGCAATATCGCTGGACTCACTACCGTCGGTCTTGTTTAACGATTCGATCGAACATACAATACTCCTCAATGTGAGATTGCCAAGAGCGATCGAGGCAATGCTTTTCGGAGCTTGCATGGGCATTTCGGGGGCAGCTTTACAGACAACACTTAGAAATCCACTTGTAAGCCCGTATATACTCGGAATTTCATCAGGAGCTGCTTTTGGAGCTGCTTTGGCAATAGTTTCACTTGGAACGGGCTATTTCTTCTTAATACAGCCTTCAGCTATCCTCTTCGCTTTGATTGCTGTTGCCATTACATTATCCTTATCGAAGTTCAGGGGGCAGTTTTCACCGGCATCCTTAGTTCTGGCAGGTATTATTGTTTCAGCTTTGTTTTCTGGTTTGATTTCGTTAGTTCAGATACTTGTCGAGCCTGAGAAGACTCAAACCATCGTTGCCTGGATAATCGGCAGGCTGTATGCAGTAACCTGGAATGATGTTGTTACCTCTGCTCCTCTGGCAGTGGTGGGGATACTGGGGCTTTTGGTTTTTAGGTGGAGAGTTTTTGCTCTTTCAATGGGTGACGAGGAGGCGAAATCTCTTGGTATTAATGTTGAAAGGGAGAGGTTGCTCGTAATACTGTTTGCATCAATTGCTACTGCATCGGTTGTTTCTGTAACCGGAATAATAGGATGGGTTTGCCTGATATCCCCACACATAACGAGATTTATAGTCGGCTCAAATCCGAAATATCTCCTCCCAGCTTCGATTTCGATCGGCGCCTCATTTATGTTAATTGCTGATTTGATTTCGAGAACTGTCTGGGTCTACGAGATACCCGTAGGGGTAATCACCACACTTATCGGAGCCCCCATGTTTCTTTATCTCATGAGGAGGGCTATGCATGAGTGGAGTTAAGGTGAGAAGCTTGAGATTTGGTTATGATGAAAGGACTGTGCTAAAAGATGTATCCTTTGAAGTTAATGAAGGTGAAATTTTAACGATACTTGGCCCAAATGGTAGTGGTAAAACCACTCTGCTTAAATGTTTAAACAGACTACTGAAACCAAAGGGTACGGTGTTTATCGACTCGTTTGAAATTTCAGGGCTTAACGAAAAGGAACTCGCAAAGTTCATTGGATATGTTCCGCAGATACATTCACCGGCATTTCCATATAAAGTCGTGGATGTCGTGGTCAGTGGAAGAACCCCACATTTAGGCCTTTCAATGCCAACTAAAAAAGATTACGAGCTTGCTTATGATGTTCTCGGCAAGCTTGGTTTAGGTCATCTGGCAAATAGGCCTTACACGCAGTTGAGTGGTGGAGAACTGAGGCTGGTCCTCATAGCAAGGGCTTTAATTCAGCGGCCGAAAATTTTACTCCTTGATGAGCCCACGTCTCATCTGGACCTAAAAAACAGGGTATCCGTTTTAAAAGTTTTGAAAGAAATTGCAAAGGAGGGTATTGCTGTAATAATGAGCGAACACGACCCGAATTTGGCCTCTCTTTTTTCGGATAAGGTTCTGCTGATGAGTAATGGCGGAATGGTTGGATACGGGAATGTTCGAGATGTGCTGACCAGGGAGAACTTAATGAAAGTTTATGGAGTTGATGTAAAAATTTTTGAGAACAATGGAAAGCGGTACATATTTCCGGTTATCGGTTAGCCTTTATGTCATTTACTGATAGCCCAGAGTGCTCTGTTCCTGTATATGCCAGCAGTCACGCATTCATCTTCCTTAAGCTTTAAACTCCCTAGCGAGTCCCGTTGGGCATGCGCGGTGGATTTTGCCAATTGCCATGGTTTTTTATGTCACCTCTTTTTTACGGGCATGTCCCTGGGCGTGCCCAACAACAGAAAGGTTTATCTGCCATCAGACGTAGATTAATCATTCAGTTTTGGTGATGATGAGGGATGAGTGGAAAACTTAACGCCGGGTGGATTGGTGCAATCCTGTTCCTGTTGATCGTGGCTATCCAATCTGCATCAGCCCAACCCCAGCTCATCGGCAAATGGGACTACGGTGCAGCTTTCGATGTGGCAGCTTCAGGGAACTACCTGTATGTTGCTGCGGGAGAGCAGGTAAGAATATACGATATCTCCACCAAAGCGAAGATAGAGAATATAGAGTTCACCCCTGTCAGACTGTTCAAGAGCTACTCCGATGTGGGTACCTTCAGGGAGAAAACGCCCCCCGTCAGTATCCTCCACACCAATGCTGGAGTTATTCAGGCCCTTTTCATTGATGGAAACTACCTGTACATAGCGGGAGAGAAGAAGTTCGTCATAGCGGACGTAACCAACCCTACATCCCCCCATACTCTCTCCACCCTCAACATCCCTGCCACCGATGTTGAGGTTAAGGGCAGCTACGCCTACGCAGTCTCACAGAAGAGCATAGTCATAATCGACATTTCAGACAAAACCAATCCGAAAGTTATCTCACAGATAAGCGTCAACGACAAAATCAGAAGGCTCTGCATCCACGGAAACTACCTGCTGACTGGAGGAAACGATATCTTCCTCTACATCTACGACATCTCCAACCCTGCAAACCCGGTCCTCCTCGGAAAGTGGGCCGATCCGAACAACGATCCCCGCAGAGTAGTTTCCAGCATTGCTGTGAAAGGTAACTACGCCTACGTGGTTGACTACCACTATGGCATTCACGTCGTCAACATCTCCAACCCTGCAAATCCTGTAGAAGTGAACTCCATAATTGGACAGAACGATCCCAATGCCAACGACATCAAGGTTTTCGGCAACTACCTCTTCCTCTCCACACGCTACGAGGGATTCAGAGTTTACGACATCTCCAATCCGGAAAATCCAGCACAGATATCGGTCTTCTCAGGCTTTCCAGGATACGTTGAGGGCATCTTTGTCTATCAGACCTCCTTCGGCATGTACGTTTTTGAAACAGGCTACTCAACAGGATGGGCAATAGTAAATGTCACAGACATCCACAACCCAACCCTCCTCGCCAGACTACCAGTCCCGACATGCGACAGCATCGCCGTAAAAGGAAACTACGCCTTCTACGGAGGACACAATGACGGCGTGTGGGTTGTTGATATCTCCGATCCCTCTCACCCCCAGGAAAAAATCCTGATCAAAAACAAGGGCAGAAACACCGGCCTTGCAATTGACGGCAACTACCTCTACATTGCAGGGAGCTGGGCGGATCTTACGATTGCAGACATCTCGAATCCCGAAGATCCGGTAATCACGGTATGGAACTTCGGAGGGAGTCTGGGAGGAAATCTCATCGTTGTTGACAACTACCTCTATGCGGGTGGAATCAAGATATTCGACGTATCGGACAAGCACAATCCGAAGCTCGTCTATTCAGCAGATCTGGGCTTTGGTAGAGGAGCCCAGCCCCTGGCGAGATATGGCAACTATCTCATCTTTGGCGGGCAGAACGGGCTTTTCATTGTTGACATCTCCAACAGAACGAACCCTGTTGTTGTGGCCAATTACAGCCTCAACATGTACACCGGAGATGCTGAAATCCACGGCACCACCCTCTTTGCGGTAGAGGGGACAGGAGGTATATACTCAATAGACATCTCCAACCCGGCAAATCCAAAGCTTCTGGACAGCATTACCAGCATCATCGCCAACAAAATCGCCATATGCGGTAACAAAGCCTACCTACTACCAAGAATCTCAAGCTGGGGAGGAATGAGAATCATCAACATCTCCGACCCCTCCAACCTGAAACTGGAGGGCACGGTTGATGGCGTGTATGGCAAGGATGTGGCCGAGTACAGCGGAATTCTCTACACTACAGAGGGACACGTAGTATTCACAGGTGTGACAGAAATACCACTAACGATCTCACTGCTGAGTGTACAGGATATCACTCAGAACTCCGCTGTGGTAGTCTGGCAGACAAACAAGGACTCTGATTCCCTCGTGGAGTACGGAACCGCTTCTGGTCAGTACACTGAAAGGGTCCATGATCAGACGATGACAAGGTATCATTCAATTACCCTGAGCAATCTCATCCCCGGAACCACATACTATCTCAAGGTTGTTTCCACCACCGGGAATGAAACTGCAGCGTCTGCAGAGATATCCTTCAAAACACAGGATCTGGTATTTACCGCAAACAATACTCTGAACAGTGCCTCTTCTGGTAACAGCAGTAGTGGTGGCAGTAACGGTGAGGCAGCAACCGTGAATGCAAAATCTGTTGCCAGAATCTACCCATCCAAAGACTCGAGAATATCTCCGATCTCGACCTGGAACAGCGGAGATAGGGATCTGGCAGTGGGCAGCTTCGACAGATACAGAACCGTGCTTGAGTTCAAACTTCCAGAAGGCACAGGTGAGATCAAGTCAATTCAGCTCTACCTCTACGTCAAGTCCACCAGAAACAGCCAGTACAACCACACAATTGAGCTTTACACACTCAACGGCGATTTCAATGAGCAGGAAGTAAACTGGACTCACAAAACCAGCAGCGAAAAATGGAGTACACCTGGAGGCGACCTGGGAATACTGGTCGACCACTACAATGCAACGGGAGACCTCTCAGGTAAGTGGATATCCTTCACTCTGAAAGGAAGTGATGCGGACAACTCCCTCAACCTCTCATGGGGAGACACGGTAAGGCTGATACTAGTCCAGAAAGTCACAGGAGACTGGCACAACAAGTACAGACACGATCACTTTGACTCAAGGGAGGGAGAGAACAAGCCATATCTTGTTGTGGATGTTGTAAAAGACCAGGATCCACCCACAATCACAATAATCAGTCCTGCAAACAATTCCGAGCTTCCAAGCAATACTGATAAGGTACTGGTCAGGATTGCAACGAATGAAGAGGCAAAATGTCAGTATGCTACAAGAGACTTTGTGTATGGAGAAGGAATTGATTTCCTGTCGAATGGAACGGAGCATACATTTGAGCTTAATGTAGAGAGCGGCAAGGAGTACACGTTTTACTATCGCTGCATTGACAAATACGGTAATGCAGATTTGTCGAGTGTGGTTCATAAATTCAGTGTACAGCCCTCTGGGCCAGCCAGAATCTACCCATCCAAAGACTCGAGAATATCTCCGATCTCGACCTGGAACAGCGGAGATAGGGATCTGGCAGTGGGCAGCTTCGACAGATACAGAACCGTGCTTGAGTTCAAACTTCCAGAAGGCACAGGTGAGATCAAGTCAATTCAGCTCTACCTCTACGTCAAGTCCACCAGAAACAGCCAGTACAACCACACAATTGAGCTTTACACACTCAACGGCGATTTCAATGAGCAGGAAGTAAACTGGACTCACAAAACCAGCAGCGAAAAATGGAGTACACCTGGAGGCGACCTGGGAATACTGGTCGACCACTACAATGCAACGGGAGACCTCTCAGGTAAGTGGATATCCTTCACTCTGAAAGGAAGTGATGCGGACAACTCCCTCAACCTCTCATGGGGAGACACGGTAAGGCTGATACTAGTCCAGAAAGTCACAGGAGACTGGCACAACAAGTACAGACACGATCACTTTGACTCAAGGGAGGGAGAGAACAAGCCATATCTTTTAATAATCCGGTAAAAATATCGAACCAGAATTTAAATATTTACCAAAATTTTTATTAAAGGATTTGCGTATATTTATTTAGTTGGTAATTATGAAAAGTCTCAGAGTAGGTGTTATCGGTGCAGGGATGATGGGAAGGCACCATGCGAGGGTGTACTCAGAGATACCATTCGCTGATCTCGTTGGTGTGGCAGATTCAAATGGGGAGAAGGCCAGGGAGGTTGCAGCAGAATTTAAAACTCGAGCGTTTACGGATTTTGGGGATCTTCTGGAAGAGGATCTGGATGCTGTCAGCATAGCAGTTCCGACAAGCATGCATAAGGACGTGGCACTGAGAGTTGCTGATTACGGGGTAAACATGCTTATAGAAAAGCCAATCGCCGATTCGATCGAAAATGCACGTAGGATTGTGAAAGCTGCAAGAATCAACGATCTGAAGGTGATGATTGGGCACATAGAGCGCTTCAATCCCGCTGTGTTAAAGCTGAAAGAGTTGATAAAGAATGGAGAGCTTGGAAGCATACTTGCAATCTCATGCAAAAGAGTTGGTCCGTACTCACCCCGCATAAGGGATGTTGGAATCATAATAGACCTGGCGGTGCATGAGATCGATACGATATCGTTCCTTTACGGGATGAGAGCGGATAACGTTTATGCTGTCGCTGGAAACAGTTTTCATAAATGGGAGGATTATGCATCGATTGTTGTTAAATTCAGTCCAGACAGGGTTGGACTGATCGACACAAACTGGCTGACTCCAACCAAGGTAAGGACTCTGAATGCGGTGGGAACTGGTTGTGTGGCAAATCTGAACTACCTTGAGCAAAGTCTTGAGATTGTGAGGGAGGATGGAAAGGTAGCTGTGAATGTCAGGAAAAGGGAACCTTTGAGGAATGAGCTGGAAACTTTTTTGAACTGCATTTTGACCGATACGGAGCCAGAACCTTCAGCGGAAGATGGCCTGTACGTTCTTTCTGTGGCAATTTCGGCAATAAAGTCCTACAAATCTGGTTTGCCTGTCGAAATAGGGGGTATAATCGTCTGATTGGGCAGATATGTCTGGGTTTTCAGTACATTGAGCTCAGTCAGAGGTATTCTTCCTCGTATCGCTCCGCCCAGAACCCTTCCAGCTCTTCAAGAATTTTCGGGTCTAGAGCAAACTCTTCCGTTTCAATATGTCTGATTCGCCTGTCTGATATCATTATAACTATTGTCCTAATAGTAGTATTTAAAATTAACTGGTCGTGAGTCAGGCTGTTCGAAAACTAAAAAAAAAATAAATAATAATTTATAATTATTCTCTTCTCGCTCTCAGCAGTACAATAGCTGCAAGCATTCCCAGGGCACCAACAGCCACTGGCGGAAATTCAGGAACCGATGGCGCTCCTTCCCACGTCTTCTCGACCTGATTTGACTGAACCGTAACACCCTGGCTGTTGACCATACTCGCCACAATCACATCTGTTCCGGCGGATGTACTGGTGTAAGTGAAGCTCGCCTGTCCGTTGATATCTGTAACTGCTATATCCGTCAATCCGGCATTCGGACCGGATACGATCGTAAACGTCACATTGCGACCGGCAATCGGCTGTCCATGGTCGTCCTGGACTGTAGCGGTCACCGTATGCTGGGTGTTGAGAGCATTTGTTGCTGAGACAGGAGATAGGACAATACCCTCACCGACAACGGCCGATGTTGACAGGAAGAACGCTGCGAAAAAGATATTATCATCGTTTGACGGGTTATCTGTGTAGACGGTTATGGTTGTGTCACCATCCGCAACGAGCGGGATAAGGCTGTAGAGCTCATCATCATATCTTGGACTCGTGGCATCGCCATGTGAGTAAGCATCGGCCGGATTTGCGTTGCTATCATCCAGTCCACCGACAGTTAATAAAGCACCGTTATGAGCCTGTCCATCATCATGCCCTCCTGCTGACGAAGTCAGGCGAACGCCGTTGACATCCACATTGCTGTACTGGGTGTAGTCACTTGAGTCCTGATAACCGTAGGAAATACCAAGTGACATGTCGAGCACCAGATTGGGATCACTCTTGTCTATCGGTTCTGCGAACAAAACCGCAAAGGTGTCGCCATTAACATCCTGCGCTCCAAAGAGCAGTATCACAGTGTTATCGGTCACCTGATTCGGATCATCGAATATCACCGCAAGAATTACACCATCTATACGATACGTGTTGGCTTCGCTTATGTTGAAATCAATCCTTCCTGCTGGAGCAGAATCAATCTTGGACTTCACGATTGAAGTCACATTGGCCCAGTAGTTCCACGAGCTTATACTGCTTGGAGTTTCAATATCCCATGAAACACCAACACCATCAATGGCCACATCACCATCGGATAGTTTATAGCGTGTAAAACCCGTAGTTGCTGCTGCCAGATAGGCCGCCCTTACCGTAGCACCATTCGGTTTCTCCACCTGAATGATGCCGCTGCTTGCAGGATATATGCCGAGACCATCTATTGACAGGCTGATTTTTCCGGATTCGGTTACAACCGGGACAATTGAGCCCATCGTAACCTCTGTTAACCCTGCATCATCGATATCGGTGCCTGTGTCGACAGCAGAAACGTTTGTCAGAAGTAGCATGAATGCTGCCATTGTTACCAGAACTGGCAGTAACGCTTTTTTCATTTTTACACCTCCATGTAATTTCTTAAACTCTACTTTTAACTATATAAATTTTCCTTTTAGAAAAATTTTAATTCTAATAATCATAATGAGATTTCCGGTTTGAGACCAAGCTTTTAATATCGGCGAGCTATTGAAAAATGATGCTGCGCATTCACGACTCCGTTAGGATATATGGTGATACCGAAATTGGGGATGACTCTATTGTAATGGAAAACGTCATTCTGGGATATCCATCCTCCGATTTATTGAGGCAGGAGTGGGAAAAGGTTAAGTTTAAGGGCGCCACCATAGGCAGAAACGCAATTATACGTTCGGGGACGGTTATTTACTGCAATGTAGAAATCGGGGATAACTTCATGACGGGACACAATGTGATAATAAGGGAGAGAACCGTAATCGGTGATAACGTTCTGGTGGGCACGAACACAGTTATTGAGGGAAGCACAAGAATTGGAAACTACGTTAGCATCCAGTCAAACGTTTTCATTCCGGTCAACACGGTAATCGAAGACTTCGTCTTTCTTGGACCCAATGCAGTCCTGACCAACGATAAATTCCCCCTGAGGAGAGATTATGAGTTAAGAGGTCCGACAGTAAGAAGAGGAGCAACAATTGGTGCGAATTCCGTAATTCTACCATCTGTGGAGATTGGAGAAGGCGCTTTTGTGGCTGCCGGGGCGGTAGTTACGAAAAACGTTCCTCCCTGGAGCATGGCTGTTGGCTCTCCAGCGAGAATTTACGATCTTCCTGATGAACTGAAAACTCTCAACAGGATGAAGAAGTGAAATCATGGTCGATATCATCACGTTAACACTTCTGAGTATTTTTCAGGGCATATTTGAGTGGCTCCCGGTTAGCAGTGAGGGAATCTCCGTCTTTCTGATGATTAACCTGTTCAAACTTGACCCGACCCCTGCCCTGTCTTATGCAATTTTTCTTCATATTGGCACGATGCTGGCGGTTCTGGTTAAATTCAGACGGGATTTTCTCAAAATGCTCCGGTTCAGAGACACAACACTCCTGAGTCTGGTGGCGGTTACGACAGTATTTACAGCCATAACAGCGATACCGATTCTGAAAACCATCAGTGGATTTGGTAACGGGGAAGTGGTCAATCTTCTCATAGGGGTTATGCTCATAGTTACTGGATTGATTTTGAGACTGCCGAAAACTGGAAAAAGATACCTTTACGAGCTTGGTTTGAAGGAGGCAGCATTGCTGGGTTTGGCGCAGGGGTTTGCAATAATACCGGGAATTTCAAGGTCCGGCGTAACTGTGAGCTTTTTGCTTTTGAGAAAGCTGAATGAGGAGGATGCTCTAAAGCTCTCCTTTATTATAAGCGTCCCTGCCGTTATTGGCGCAGTTGCGGTTAGTGGATTACCGGAGAACGTGACAGTTACATCATCAATTCTCGCAGTTTTCGTGGTTTTCGTTGTGGGCTACATGGCAATGGATTTGCTGCTAAAATTTGCAAGAGAGGTTAATTTCTCAACGTTTTGCATTGCTTTTGGCCTCCTGTCTGTTGTGACCACCACACTACTGATGTTTTGAAGTTATCCACATTTTGTAAATCCACAGAATTTGCATGTTGCGCAGCCCTCACCGTATTCAAGAACGTTACCGCACTCCGGACAGACTCCGCCAATCTGTTTCGTTCTTTTATCTTCTTCCGCGCCCTCTGCGAAAGCGGTTAAGGGCTTGATCCCCTCCACCTCAAACCTTATTCTCCTGTACTCTCCTTTGAGGTGCTTTTCCAGAACCTTTGCAACTCCATCGGCACACGAGGTGATAACCTCTCCACTGTCGAATCCAGGGGAGGGGCAGCGAATGTTCTTCAACTGTCTTATCAGCACTTCTGGATCAATCCAGCTCCTGAGAGCAATTGAAAGCAGTCTTCCCATCGCCTCAGTCTGCGAAGCGGCACATCCGCCACTCTTCCCGAGCTGCACGAATACCTCTGCAATCCCGTATTCATCCTCGTTTATAGTAACGTAAAGAGAACCGCATCCCGTCCTCGTTTCTATTGTCCTTCCAGTGGTTATCCTCGGTCTGGGTCTCGGTTCTATATACCTTGCCGGAGGTCTGGGTTTGCCTTCCTTCTTTTCATCCTCGGCCTTCTTCACTTTCAATACCTGTTCCTCCCTGCTACCGTCTCTGTAAACGGTAATGCCCTTACATCCAAGTTCATATGCGAGCAAAAAGGCCTTTTCCACATCTTTTCTCGACGCAGAGTTTGGAAGGTTAATCGTTTTGCTTACAGCGTTATCTGTGTATTTCTGGAATGCTGCCTGCATCCTCACATGCCATTCTGGCAGGATGTCAAGGGCACATTTGAATACTCTCTTGATGTCTTCTGGAATCCCGTCAATGTTCTGGATGCTACCCTCACCTGCAACCTTTTCTATCAGTTCCTTGCTATAGAGACCCCTTTCTTTCAGTACGTTCTCAAAAATCTCGTTAATTTCGAAAAATTCCTCTCCATCAAGAATGTTCATTCTTTTGTATGCCAGGGCAAATATCGGCTCGATGCCACTGGAACATCCGGCAATGATGCTTATCGTACCTGTTGGGGCAATGGTGGTTGTTGTTGCATTTCTCATCTTTATACCCTTTTTTTCCCATACGCTGCCCTTCCAGTTGGGAAAAACTCCCCTTTCTTCGGCCAGATGCTGTGAGGCTTTGTGACTTTCCTCCTGAATGAATTTCATTACCTTCTCAGCAAGCTGCAGCGCTTCCTCGCTGTCATAGGGGACACCGAGCAGGAAGAGCATGTCTGCCCAGCCCATGACTCCCAGACCTATTTTTCTGTTAGCTTTGGTCATCTGCTCTATCTCGGGGATTGGGTAGCTGTTGACGTCGATAACGTCATCAAGGAATCTCACCGCTGTCCATACGGTCTCTTTCAAACCATCCCAGTCTATCTCAGAACCATCAACGAATTTGGCGAGATTGATGCTGCCGAGATTGCAGGATTCGTATGGAAGCAATGGTTGTTCTCCACACGGATTTGTTGCCTCAATCTGGCCAACGTGGGGCGTCGGATTGTGCCGGTTTATGGTGTCAATAAAGATCATACCGGGCTCGCCGTTTCTCCACGCCCCCTCCACTATAAGGTTGAAAATTTTTCTTGCGGATATTTTTCTGACAGTTTCACCCGTTCTCGGGTTGATGAGTTCGTAATCGTTATCACTCTTTAAAGCCTCTATGAATGCATCTGTTACTGCAACGCTGATGTTGAAGTTCCTCAACACTCCTTCCTCCCATTTTGCTTTGATAAACTCCTCAATATCCGGGTGGTGGACGTTCAGCACGCCCATGTTTGCACCTCTCCTCCTTCCACCCTGCTTGATCTGTTCTGTTGCGGCGTCGAAAATCTTCATGAAACTTACAGGACCGCTGGCAACTCCCATTGTTGATTTCACAATGTCACCCTTGGGTCTAAGCCTTGAAAAGCTGAAACCCGTCCCACCACCGCTTTTTTGGACTCTTGCCATGTCCCAGAGAGCTTTGAAAATACCATCTATTGAATCGTCTATGGGAATAACAAAGCAGGCTGAAAGCTGATTTAACTCGGTTCCAGCGTTCATCAGGGTTGGAGAGTTTGGCATGAATTTCTGCTCCCATAAGAGCCTGAAGAATTTTTCAGCCCATCTCTCCACATCATTGCCGTAGTTTTCTTCGGCCTTAGCAATAGCCTTCGCAACTCTCCAGCACATTTCTTCTGGCGTCTCGATTACATTACCCTCATCATCCTTAAGGAGATATCTTTTCCTGAGCACAGTTTCGGCAGTTCGGTTAAGCTTCATCAGACCACCTGTAAAGATTGATTTGCCCTCCAATAAAACCGTTATGGCTGGCCTGCCACTGCACCCATTGAAGGAATTTTCGTTTGAGAAGATTTATTTTACACATTATCAAATTATCTTGACATTAGCTTTAAAATGGTTCGGCAATACTGGAAGTATGGAAACTTTATTGCTCACCCAGCAGGAGGTTGAGAAACTGATAACGATGGATGAAGCTATGGATTCGGTGGAGGAAGCTTTCAGGCTTTATGCACTCGGCAAGGCTTCGATGCCCCCCAAGGTATATCTCGAGTTCTCCGCTGGAGACCTGAGAGCGATGCCTGCACATCTGATGGGGTATGCAGGATTGAAGTGGGTAAATTCCCATCCTCAAAATCATGAAAAGGGATTGCCAACTGTGATGGCCTTGATGATTCTGAACGACCCTGAGACAGGCTTTCCACTTGCAGTGATGGATGCCACCTTCCTTACATCTCTGAGAACAGGAGCGGCCGGAGGAGTTGCGGCCAAGTTTCTGGCTAGGGAAGATAGCGAGGTTTTTGGTTTCGTTGGTTGTGGTACGCAGGCGTATTTCCAGTTCGACGCTCTTTCCAGAGCTTTTGATATACAGCTTGTAAGGGCTTACGATATAAGGAAAGAATCGGCAGAAAGGTTTGTGGGGTACTGCAAAAAAGCCGGTGTGGATGCGGAGATTGTGGAGGTGAAAAAAGCGTGCAGGTGCGATGTGCTTGTTACAACCACCCCATCTAGAAGTCCGGTTGTCAGGGCAGAATGGGTGGAGGAGGGCACGCATATCAACGCCATAGGTGCAGATGCTGCCGGGAAACAGGAACTTGAAATCGAGATTCTCCTAGCAGGAAAAATTGTTGTTGATGACATCGAGCAGGCGGTGCACGGAGGGGAGGTAAATGTGGCCATTTCGAGGGGATACATGGATGTGGGCAGGATTCACGCCACCCTGGGGGAGGTAATTGCCGGTCTGAAAAGTGGGAGAGAGAGTGATGATGAGATTACGATCTTCGATTCCACAGGACTTGCGATCCAGGACATAGCCGTCGGGAAGATTGTTTACGAAAATGCTTTGAACAGGAATACAGGTACCAGAATTCAGTTTTTCGGGCCATGAGGGTTGTTGCTCTAATATCTGGCGGTAAGGATTCCATGCTTGCGCTTCATGAGGTTGCCAGAGAGCACGAAGTAGTCGGACTTTTAAGCATACATCCGGACAACACAGATTCTTACATGTTTCATTCTGTTAATCTCCACATGCTCGATGCGATAGCCGCAAGCCTGAACTTACCACTGACCAAACTTAAAGTCTCCGGCATTGAGGAGATAGAGGTTGAGGAGCTTGCAGATCAGGTGAAGGGCATCGAGGCAGATGCGCTTTGCATCGGTGGTATAGAGTCAAATTATCAGAAAAAGAGGTTTGAAAAGATTTGCGACGCCGCTGGACTGGAGCTTCTTGCTCCACTCTGGAAAAGAAGCCCTGAAGATATAATGTTCAGGGTGGCGAGGGATTTTGAGGCAATAATTGTCAGTGTTTCAGCAATGGGTCTGAATGAGACTTATCTCGGGCGAAAAATTGATGAAAAGTGTGTTAGTGACCTTCTGGAACTTAATAGAAAGTATAAAATCCATGTTGCTGGAGAAGGAGGAGAATTTGAAACTCTTGTCCTTGATGCACCATTGTACAGACATAAAATTGTGGTAAACAGGGCCAGAAAGATCTGGGATGGGATGAGAGGATACTATTTTATTGAAAGTTATTCGAAATTTTCGAAATCGCCGAATGGAAAAATTTAGAAAACCTCCGCACTTCTTTTTCGAAAATTTAAAACAACTGCGGTTTTTACAAAGACGGAAAATTCGCAAACCTTTAATCATTAAAATATTTTTCGAAACCTTTATATAAGGTTTTGAAAAAAAATACATCATAGGCTAGGAGGTGGAAGAAATGCCCTTAATAAAAACACCGCCACCACACGGCGGAAAGCTTGTTGAAAGGGTTGTTAAAAAGAGAGAAGTTGCCGAAAAAATGATTGCCGGTTGCCCCACGTACGAATTGAAGCCCACAACACTTCCCGATGGGACGCCAATTCGCCATGTTTACAGAGAAATAATGTCCGTCTGTTATGGCTTCTTTAGCCCGGTGGAAGGTTCGATGGTTCAAAACGAGCTTGAGAGGGTTTTGAAAGAAAGGAGACTTCTCAGCGAGTGGATATTTCCGTACCCAATTCTCTTTGACATCAGTGAGGAGGACTATAAAGCTCTGAATGTTGGAGAGGGAGACAGACTGTTGCTCATGCTTAAAGGACAGCCCTTCGCCATTATAGACATTGAGGAGGTTTACAAAATTGATCCAACGGACGTTGCGACAAGAACCTTTGGTACACCGGAAAATAACCCCGAAGTGGTCAGGGAACCTTTCAACGATAAGCACCCCGGCTATATGATATACAAGATGCACAATCCGGTAATTCTGGCCGGGAAGTATACCATCGTGAACGAGCCGAAATTTAAGGAACCCTTTGACAGGTTCTGGTTCCCGCCCTCAAAGTGCAGGGAAGTGATAATGAACGAGAAGAAATGGCGGACTGTTATTGCACACCAGACGAGGAATGTACCGCATGTGGGACACGAAATGCTCATGAAAGCTGCTGCCTTTACCGGTGATATCGAACCATGTAATGGAATTCTCGTGAATGCAATAATCGGTGCGAAAAGGAGAGGAGATTATCCCGATGAGGCAATTCTTGAGGGACATGAGGCCGTTAACAAATACGGCTACATCAAGCCCGAAAGACACATGGTCACCTTTACGCTCTGGGACATGAGATATGGCAATCCAATCGAGTCTCTGCTGCATGGCGTTATAAGGCAGAACATGGGCTGTACGCATCACATGTTCGGCAGAGATCATGCGGCAGTAGGTGAGTACTACGACATGTATGCAACCCAGATTCTGTGGAGCAAGGGAATTCCGAGCTTTGGATTCGAGGCTCCGCCAAACGAAGTTGATTACGGCCTGAAGATAATACCGCAAAACATGGCCGAGTTCTGGTACTGCCCCATCTGTCAGGAAATTGCCTACAGTGAGAGCTGCGGTCATACTGATGCAAAGCAGAAATTCAGTGGTAGCTTCCTGAGAGGAATGGTAGCTGAAGGTGTATTCCCACCGAGAGTGGTCATGAGGCCGGAGGTTTACAAGGCGATAGTCAAGTGGTGGAAGGTATACAACTATCCGTTCGTGAACAGGAAGTATCTTGACATGAAGAACAAGGAGCTTGAGGTCGATCTTCCGGCGATGGAGGTACCCAAGGCGTGAGGTGATGAAAATGCCGCACTACATTTCGGTAATTCTGGATGATGAAAGGTACGAGAAAATCAAGGGAACTCCTCTTGAGGAGAAGATAACCTATCTCTTTGGCGGTCAACTGAAGTCTCTCATTGTGGAGGTTCCCGAAGAGAAGTCTGAGAAAATACTCAAGGCCTTTGACAAAGCAAGGATCGACTCAAGAGGATACATCGAGGATGTTCCTGTAGCATTTAGAAGGGCCGTATTCGAGGAAATTGCAAAAGCCAAGTCTCTGGACGTCATCGATAAGGTCCTTGAGAGATTGGACGAGCTGGTGGAGGCTGCAAAGAAGGAGGATGAATACATTCCTCCGCCGGAAATTGAGTAATATTTTTAAATTTTTAAAAGTGTGAGAATAGGAGGTGAGTTGAATGCCGTCGTTTGTAAACCCGGAAAAGTGTGATGGATGTAAGGCGCTGGAGAGAACGGCATGTGAGTACATCTGCCCCAACGACTTGATGACACTGGATAAGGAGGCAATGAAAGCGTACAACAGAGAGCCCGACATGTGCTGGGAGTGCTATAGCTGTGTTAAGATGTGCCCGCAGGGTGCAATTGATGTAAGGGGTTACGTGGACTACTCCCCGCTTGGCGGTGCATGTGTGCCCATGAGAGGTACCTCGGACATCATGTGGACCGTGAAGTACAGAAATGGAAAGGTGCTGAGATTCAAGTTTGCCATCAGAACGACTCCTTGGGGGTCAATCCAGCCTTATGAGGGATTCCCCGAACCAACTGAGGAGGCACTGAAGAGCGAACTTCTGTCGGGAGAGCCGGATATTATTGGCCTGAGCGAGTTCCCGCAGGTAAAGAAGAAGGCTTAAAGGTGGTGGTATAAATGGTGTATTATCCGAAAAAGTATGAGCTGTATAAGGCTGCCGATGTGCCCACAGAGGTAGTCGAGACCGACATCTTGATTATAGGAGGCGGTTTCTCCGGCTGCGGTGCGGCGTACGAGGCTGCGTATTGGGCAAAGCTTGGTGGATTGAAGGTTACGCTTGTTGAGAAGGCGGCAGTTGAGAGAGGTGGAGCTGTTGCCCAGGGTCTTTCCGCTATAAACACATACATCGACCTCACTGGCAGGTCTGAGAGGCAGAACACCCTTGAGGATTATGTCAGATACGTCACTCTCGACATGATGGGTCTTGCAAGAGAGGACCTTGTTGCGGACTACGCAAGGCATGTCGATGGTACTGTTCACCTCTTTGAGAAGTGGGGTCTGCCAATCTGGAAGACTCCAGATGGGAAGTATGTGAGAGAAGGTCAGTGGCAGATAATGATTCACGGTGAGAGCTACAAGCCGATCATCGCCGAGGCTGCGAAGATGGCCGTTGGTGAAGAGAACATCTACGAGAGAGTGTTCATCTTTGAGCTGCTTAAGGACAAGAATGATCCAAATGCAGTTGCCGGAGCTGTTGGATTCAGTGTAAGAGAGGCAAAATTCTACGTGTTCAAGGCCAAAGCCGTGTTGCTGGCCACCGGTGGTGCAACACTGCTCTTCAGGCCGAGAAGCACCGGAGAGGCTGCTGGCAGGACATGGTATGCAATCTTCGACACCGGCAGTGGCTACTACATGGGTATGAAGGCCGGAGCAATGCTCACCCAGTTCGAGCACCGCTTCATACCGTTCAGGTTCAAGGACGGTTACGGGCCAGTTGGAGCATGGTTCCTATTCTTCAAGTGTAAGGCCAAGAACGCATACGGTGAGGAGTACATCCAGACAAGGGCAGATGAGCTGAAGAAATACGAGCCGTACGGTGCAGCTCAGCCGATTCCAACACCGCTGAGAAACCATCAGGTGATGCTTGAAATCATGGATGGCAACCAGCCGATCTACATGCACACCGAAGAGGCTCTGGCAGAGCTGGCTGGAGGAGACAAGAAGAAGCTGAAGCACATCTACGAGGAGGCTTTCGAGGACTTCCTCGACATGACCGTCAGTCAGGCACTGCTCTGGGCGTGCCAGAACATCGACCCGCAGGAGATGCCATCCGAAGCCGCACCTGCTGAGCCGTACATCATGGGTTCACACAGCGGTGAGGCCGGATTCTGGGTGTGCGGCCCAGAGGATCTGATGCCGGAGGAATATGCAAAACTCTTCCCGCTGAAGTACAACAGAATGACGACAGTCAAGGGACTGTTTGCAATCGGTGACTGTGCAGGAGCCAACCCGCACAAGTTCTCCAGCGGTTCGTTCACCGAGGGTAGAATTGCTGCAAAGGCTGCAGTCAGATACATCCTTGAGCAGAAACCCAACCCAGAAGTTGACGAAGCAGTTGTTGAAGAGCTGAAGAAGAAGGCTTACGCACCGATGGAGAGATTTGAGCAGTACAAGAATCTTTCAACTGCAGACGATGTCAACCCAGAGTACATCTTGCCGTGGCAGGGACTTGTGAGGCTCCAGAAGATAATGGACGAGTATGCTGCCGGTATTGCTACGATCTACAAGACCAATGAGAAGATGCTTGAGAGGGCTCTTGAGCTGATCGCTCTTCTCAAGGAGGACCTTGAGAAGTTGGCAGCGAGGGACCTGCACGAGCTGATGAGAGCATGGGAGCTTGTACACAGAGTCTGGACTGCCGAGGCCCACGTCAGGCACATGCTGTTCAGAAAGGAGACAAGATGGCCCGGATACTACTACAGAACAGACTATCCAGAGCTGAACGATGAAGAGTGGAAGTGCTTTGTCTGCAGCAAGTACGATGCCGAGAAGGACGAGTGGACATTTGAGAAGGTACCCTACGTCCAGATCGTGGAGTGGGCGTTCTAAAATTTTTCCAATTTTTATTTTCCCTTGCCTTGCCTTAAACAAACTCAAACTTTTTAAAGCAAATGATAACTTCATCCCATGTACTGGAATCCTGCGATTGAAAGGCTTTCGACCGAAGAGCTCGAAGAAATTCAGGAGAGAAGATTGAGGTCTCTAGTAAAAACGGTCTATGATTATTCACCATTCTACAGAAAAAGGTTCAGAGATGCCGGAGTGGACCCATCGGATATCAGGAGTCTGGAAGATCTGTCCAAGTTGCCCTTTACAAGGAAAAAGGATTTGAGAGACACGTATCCATTTGGAATGTTTTCCGTTCCGCTTTCGCAGGTGGTCAGGTTCCATGCCTCCAGCGGAACTACCGGGAAACCAACTGTTGTTGGATACACCGCAAACGACATTAGAAACTGGGTGGAAAGTCTCTGCAGAGCTCTGGTAAGCTGTGGTGTGGGCAGCGAGGATATAATGCAAATAGCATACGGATATGGCCTGTTCACAGGAGGTCTCGGTTTTCACTACGCTGCAGAAAGACTTGGGGCAACAGTCCTTCCGATTTCTGCAGGAAACACGGCGAGACAGGTTGAACTGATGAAGGATCTGGGTACAACCGTAATTGCCTGCACACCATCATACATGCTTTACCTTTCTGAGTACGCCGAGGAGATGGGCGTCAGCATCGAAAGAGATACAAACCTGAGAATGGGCATTTTTGGAGCCGAGCCCTGGAGTGAGGAAACGAGGAAAAGAATTGAAAGTAAAACCGGTATAACCGCCTACGATGTTTACGGCACCTCAGAGCTGAGTGGCCCGCTCTTCACCGAATGTGCTGAAAGACAGGGCATCCATGTGTGGGCGGATATGTTTCTGATCGAAGTGGTGGATCCAGAAACTGGAGAGCAGGTTGGTGAGGGCGAGAAAGGGGAACTTGTCGTAACAACACTCACTAAGGAAGCTTTGCCGCTGATAAGGTGGAGGACGGGTGACATAACCTATGTTGAGACTGATAAATGTGCATGCGGCAGAACTCATCCGAGGATAATGCGCATTCTTGGCAGATCGGATGACATGCTGATAGTCAGAGGAGTCAATGTATTTCCGAGTCAGATCGAGCATGTTTTGATGCAGATACCGGAGGTTGGCGAGCATTACATGATAATCCTGGATCGCAGGGAGGATGGCATGGACGAAATGACAATTCAGGTAGAGCTGAGTGACAGAGTTGAAATAGATACTACTGGGGACATCTTGAGGCTGGAGAAGAAAATATCAGAGCGTCTGAAGAGTGTACTCAACGTCTGGGCAAAGGTGGAGGTGGTCAACCCCGGTACGCTCCAGAGGTTCGAGGGAAAGGCTAAAAGAGTTATTGATAGGAGAAAGATATAGAGGTGAATAGTATGATCAGGCAGATTTCGGTATTTGTTGAGAACAAACCCGGGAGACTTGCGGCGGTTACAGAGGTTCTTTCAAAGAATGGAGTGAACATCAGAGCTTTCACGATCGCCGATGCTGGGGATTTCGGGATAATCAGGATGGTTGTTGATAAAACAGATGAGGCTTATAAGGCTCTGAAGGAAGCGGGATTCACAGTAAGGTTAACCAGCGTTTTGGCAGTAGAGGTGGAGGACAAGCCGGGTAGCCTGCATCGAATCGCTGAGGCCCTTGGTGATGCAGGTGTCAACATCGAATACGTTTACGCCTTCACGAGTGAGCAGCACAAGGCGCTCATAATTTTCAGGGTAAATGATGTGGAAAAGGCGAAGGAAGTTCTTGAGAGGCTTGGTGTGCTTTTCAAGGGAGAAATTAAGTAATGAAATCTCTCCGTTCACAAATTTTTAGGGTTGCAGCACTCCTTCTTGCCATTATTGTAGCCGGAACTCTGGCATATCGCATTGTTGAGGGCTGGCCCTGGTTTGACTGCCTTTACATGACCGTTATAACGATAACCACAACAGGATACGGAGAGGTCAGACCAATTGGATTGGGCGGTAGGGCAATATCGATGCTTTTGATGTTTGTGGGAGTGGGAATATTTCTCTACTCCGTAAACATTTTCATGACGGCGATTGTTGATATAAGGCTTGACAGAAGGTGGGAAAGCATGATTGAAAAAATGAAGGACCACTTCATTCTGTGCGGTTATGGCGTTATGGGCAGGGAAATTGCAAAGGAACTTCCTGCTGAGTATGTTGTCGTTGTGGACAGCGATATGAACAAGGTAAACACAGCAAGGGAAGATGGGTATGCTGCGATTCACGGCGATGCGACGGATGAAGTCACACTTGATAAGGCTGGCATTTTACGGGCAAAGGCTTTAATTTGCTGTATGAGTGATGCAAGCAACGCTTTCGCCGTTCTGACGGCAAAAGAGCTTAACCCCTCTGTCACAACAATTGCTGTGTTGAGAAGCCCGGATGCCGAGAAAAAAATGCTCAGAGTAGGTGTTGACGTTCTGCTCTCGCCCTACAGAGATGCTGCCAGGAAGATAATGAGCATAGTTTCGGACAGAGTTACAGCCGAGTTCATAGAAACTGTGATGAGCGGTACAAAGTCTCTCAATCTGGAGAAAGTGATCGTGAAAGGTGCAATGGCAGGAAAGTCTCTGAGGGAGCTGGATCTGAGGAAAAAAACGGGATGTATTGTTGTAGCCATTGTGAGAGGTGGAGACGTCCTTTTGCCCGAGGCAGAGACCGTGCTGGAAAAGGGAGATATCCTCTACATTCTCTGCTCGGGAAATGCAAAGCTGGAGATTGTGTGAGGTCAGGCAATCCCTGTTTTTGAAAGTACAAGCTCAAAATCTTCTTTTGTTGGATTCACAGCCTCGAGGATTGTGTATCTCTTTTTTCTCAGCTTCTTTGCTAGCATTAGCGCCTCCAGAATCTGATCTTTGTTCAATCCAATCTCCTTTGCTGTTGTCGGGGCGTGGACCTTTTCAAGAGAGCTTTTTATCTGCTCCCAGTCCCCTCTCCCGTAGTGCCTTTCGTGGAGAAACTCCATTATTATCGTCCCTATGGAGACCTGTTCTCCGTGAGTCCCGTTGCCATATCCAAGGTAGTCAAGGGCATGACTGAACTTATGTTCGGCCCCACTTGCAGGTCTGCTTGTTCCCACCAGGCCGATGGCAACCCCGCTCATGATAAGTCCACGCATAAGCATCAGGAGGTAAGGAGGAAGGGTCAGATCGATCTCATCCGCTTTGCTTATCATAAGCTGTGCTGGCATCACGGCTATCGATGCAGCCACCTCGTTGTAGTCCTCACCCACGAAGTCCCTTGCAAGCTGCCAGTCCTTCACGGAGGAGATATTCGAGACGAGATCACCGTATCCAGACCTCAGAAGTCTTATAGGGCAGTTTTTTATTATGTTCAGATCTGCTATCACGGCCGATGGTGGATTTGTTGAGATCGATACCGGCTTGCCGTTCTCCTTGAAACTCGCTACTGGAGATGCCACTCCGTCGTGGGATGCGGTTGTTGGTATGCTGATGAAAGATGCGTTGAGTTCTGTCGCAACAACCTTGGAAACATCCAGAACCTTCCCTCCTCCTATTCCGACAACCGTATCGTAGTCTGCAAAGCCCGATTTCAGGACGATCTTCCTGGCCTCCTCCATTTTAGCGCTCTCCACGATCATGATGTCGTATTCCCAGTCCGAAAGCTGCTCAATCAGGTTGATGACAACAAGGTTCTTCACCACTTCATCTGTTAAAAGGAGGAAATATCTGGTTTTAAGACTTCTCAGGACCTTCTGGAGTTTGGAAATCACACCTTCTCCTATATACACCTGATACGGAAGTTCTACGGTTTTGAACCTCATACTACCACCCCATTTCTTCTGCCAACCTTTCAAGTCTTTCAATCCGTTTTTCAACCGGTGGATGGGTCGAGAAGAGGGAGAGTACCGTTTTACCGCTGACGGCAGGAATTATGAAGAAGGCACTGAGCCCCTCCACTCTGGCCTTCTCCTCTTTCCCGACGAAATCCATTTTCCGGCTGATTTTCATCAGAGCAGATATGAGCGATCTCGGTTTTGATGTCAGCAGAGCACCTCCTGTATCGGCGGCATATTCCCTGTATCTGCTTAAAGCCCTGATGAGAAGGAAGCTTATCAGCCATACAAGGGATGAAACCACGAAAAGCAGAACTGCCGAACCCCCTGAATCTCTCCTGCTGCCGAACATGCCCATGAACATTGCCCATCTCATCACAAAGAAGGCGAGAGTGGAGATAACGCTTGTGAAGGTTAGAACTGCCATATCATGGTTCTTTATGTGGCTCAGCTCGTGTCCCAGTACGGCCTCCAGCTCGTCCCTGCTGAGAGTTTTCATCAATCCGGTTGTTACCGCCACGACAGCACTTCTGGCGTTTCTTCCGGTTGCAAAGGCGTTTGGCATCTCCGTGTTTATAATGGCAACTCTGGGCATTGGAAGACCCGCTCTACTGGAAAGTTCCCTGACAATCCGGTAAAGTTCCGGAGCCTCACCTTCGTCCACAATTCTGGCACCCGTGCTCAGCAGAACAATTCTGTCGGAGAGGTAGTACTGCAAAAACATGAAAAGTAAGGCGAAAAGAATGAGAAAACCGAAGTTCACACCCAACGCTGCGAGTAAGGTGAGGAAGGTGAGGTAAACTACTGCGAGTAAAAACATCGTAACCAGCATCCTGAATTTCAGTTCCCGGTCATTAATCCACATGATTTATCCACAGCACACTTGTTTATAAGGCTATTGCGAATACTGCTTTAAATATTCCATGAGTTCACCAGGCTCCACAGCAGAGAAGCAGGAAAGATTGTCCGCAAAACCAACGCAGAATACGGGAACGAAAGTTACAGGAACCGGAGGTTTCTCCTTCGCCGCATCAACGTAAACAGGAATGAAATTCTCTTTGATAAACTCCATAGCAGTCTTGTTGGAGTTGAAGAACGTCTTGAACCTCTTGCAGATGGAACAGGAATCCGTGCCTATAAAGACGAGCATTTTCTTGGCCTCCTTTTCCGAAACCGCTTTCCCCTCTGTGTAGGAGTACCACCCGGTCAACTCTACTCGCTCGCTGAATTGCGAAATGGCTATCAGGGCGATACCGGCCACAGCAATGAGAATGTATATGCTTCTCATTGTTTTCTGAGATGGGAGAAGACTTAAGAAAGTTGTGCAGAATTTGATACATGGTAAAAGATGTTGCAGAGGTGATTCTCAACTCGACTTACCTGACTGCCTTAACCGGAGCAGGGGTTTCGGCCGAAAGCAACATACCAACATTCCGGGGGAAAGATGGTCTGTGGAACAAGTACCGCCCTGAAGAACTTGCGAACCCTCAGGCATTTGCAAAAGATCCTGAAAAGGTTTGGAAGTGGTATGCCTGGAGGATGGAAAAAGTTTTCAATGCCAAACCGAACAAAGCCCATATCGCATTTGCAGAACTTGAAAAGCTCGGTATTTTGAAAGCTATTGTGACGCAAAATGTGGATGATCTGCATGAAAGGGCCGGCAGCAAAAACGTTCTGCACCTGCACGGAAGTTTGAGGGTGGTTAGGTGCACCGGTTGCGGGTTTGAATTTGAAGTTGAAGAGCCACCCGAAATACCACCCTTACCTGCTTGTGAGAGGTGCGGCTCGATTCTAAGACCAGGTGTGGTGTGGTTTGGAGAGATGCTTCCTCCAGAAGTTCTGGATAGGGCATTTATGGAGATGGAGCGATCGGATGTTGTGATAGTTGCAGGAACATCAGCCGTGGTTCAGCCTGCGGCATCACTTCCGCTTGTTGTGAAAAGAAACGGAGGTATCATTATTGAGGTAAATCCCTCCAGAACTCCGCTGAGTGAGGTGGCCGACTTCTCAATAAGGGGAAAGGCTGGTGAAGTTATGGAGGAAATTCTCAGTGAAGTCAGGAAAGCTCTGTTTTAAGGAACTCTCTGAGCAGTACCGTTGCATAGCAGCCTTTGGGAAGGTAGAACTCGAATATCTGTCCGTCGAAACTTATCCTTGAAATCTCAATCAGCATATCCGCCGCTCTGTAAGAGCCGCTGGATGAAAACTCTTTGTGGCCTGTTTTAAAACTTTCAAGGTCGAGATCATCCTGATGCAGGAACTCAAGAGCGATTCTGCTCCATCCTTTTAGCTCGGAATTGTATCCGACCAGTGGCAGAGCGAGGGAAGCAATACGCTCTTTAATCAGATATCGGACTCTCGGCAAGTTTGCGGAGACCTCGCTGCAATCACTGAATGTTGGCATAGTTTTGAACGTCAGATAGCAAGCGCTGTCCCCTTCAGTTACTTCCTTCAGTGATCCAAAACTTCTCAGCCTCTCAGACAGCAGTTTGTTGAATATGTAAGATTGATATGCGTGAACAAACATCATTTTCAGATTCTTCGGGAGAGACAGCAAAGCCCCCTCTTCAGTCTTCCCTTCCCTCAATTTTTGCAGGAGCACTCTTTCGTAGCGCAGGTATCTGGGGAGCTCTTTCAATCCGTATCTTGGATCCCTTGTTTCCCACAGTTCCCGGCGAATTTTTTGGATCTCTTCATTTTCCCCCTTGAATGGCTTGGCAACGTAAACCCAGAAAGCTTCTCTGTAATTTCCCTGTAAAATTAGTTTTCCGACCTCATGTGTTATGTATCTGACACTGCCAAACCTCTGGAGTCCAAAAAAGTTTGGTGTACCCTTTTCCTCAAGTTCCTCTTTTGTTTTTTGGAATATATCTCCATCCCCGCAACCCTGAACTCTTACTCTAAAGATATTTCCAAGAAGATCTCCGAGCTGCAACCGTCTTCTTGAATAGCCGACGACTTCTATGCCCGCATCCTTTATGACGATTCTTTCCACGTCTTCTTTTTTCACACCCTTCACCGCATAATACTGTACGGTCAGGGCCCTTTTGTCCTTGGTTCCGGCAAAACTGACCCTTTTCTGGCTTATTCCAAGGGCGTTTGACAGAACACGTGCGAAGTTGAGCGTATCCCAATTCCTCTTTTTTACCTTGAGGATCAGATAATCTCCATCTTCTGAAAGTTTTAGATCTGCAATTTCCTCGACGTAAAAATCGTCCGGATCCTCCTTTATTTTTCCGCCCATCCCGGCTGTGCGGGTGATGTACCCTTCAATTCCAACAATCTTTTCAACTTGCAGGGAATTTGATCTGTGTTCCATGACTCCTACTGCCTCCTGACGTTTCTATAACTCCTGAACTGGATTTATCACTTCCACGTTATATCTCTTACCCCGTACTCAAGAAGTTTCTGTCGAGAGTAAAATCACATCTACGTATCGGTTGCTGAGGACTTCAGCGGTATAAATCTGCAGGGCGATCAATTGTCCATCCACCGGATCGGGAAGATGTACCGGAGACACAACCGGGGGAGTATTTAATAAGCCCACACTAAATTCGATTGATGGAGAAGAGCATTCAGGATTCAATCCACGGTGTTATCAAGCTTGAAGACTGGATGATCGAGATCATCGATACCCCGCAGTTTCAGAGGTTGCGAAGAATCAAACAACTCGGCTTTGCAAACCTCGTTTATCCCGGAGCGAACCACACAAGATTCGAGCACAGTCTTGGCGTGATGCACATCACAAGACTTCTGAAGGAGAAACTGGATCTCGATGATGTCGTTGTTGTTGCCGCTCTTCTTCATGATGTTGGACACGCCCCCTTCTCCCACAGCAGCGAGAGGCTGATGAAAAAGTATGCTGGAATTGAGCATGAAAGAATATCGGCGGCTGTGAGGAATGAATTGAAGGATACTCTGAACGATCTTGGGTTTACGGTGGGGGAGATTGAGGCGATAGTTACTGGCAAGAGGAAATCAATTGTTAACGGCGACATTGATGCAGACAGAATGGATTACCTTGTCAGGGACTCCCACTACACGGGTGTTGCCTACGGTGTTTTTGATCTCTACCGTTTGATTGACAAGATAAAACTTGGTAATGGTCTGGTGGTGGAGTATGGTGGTATTAAGGCGGCAGAAAGTCTGCTGATTTCCAGATACATGATGTATCCAACAGTTTACTTCCACCATGTGTGCAGAATTGCGAGAAAAATGTACGAGAAGGCAATGGAGAGAATTATAGAGGGTGGGTTTGATGCCAAAAAACTGATGGATATGGACGATTTTGATGCCATGCAGCTTTTGAAAGAGAAAGACAGGGAATTTTATCACATGCTGGTCAATCGGAGACTGTTCAAAAGGGCTGTTTATGTTTCTAAAAATGCAGTGGATTTCAGGGAAGTTATGAGGGTCAATGAGAGAAGGGCTGAGGAGGAAATCGCCGAGGATGCAGGTGTTGATGAGAGGTACGTGATTGTTGATATCCCCCCAGTGGAGGAGATGAAGGAGTCGGAAGTCCTCGTTGAGACGGAGAGTGGTTTGAAAAGCCTTGATGAAGTTTCACCCCTTGTAAATGCGCTAAAAACGGCCTCAGTAGAAAACTGGAGACTTGGCGTTTACACAAGGAAAGAGTATATCGACAGTGTGGGAAAAGCGGCTATGGACTACTTTGGGATTAAGAGAGTTGTTCAAAAATCTCTCGATGAGATCTTTCCGTAAATGCCAGTAACCTTTATCTCTCCGTTGAAGACCATTATGTATGATAGGTCTTATAGGTGGAATGAGCTGGGAATCGACCGTAGAATACTACAGGATCATGAACGAGCTTGTGAAAGAAAAACTTGGAGGATGGCACTCTGCCAGGCTGCTTCTTTATTCTGTTGATTTTGATGAGATTGTTAAATTGCAGAAGGCTGGAGAATGGAAGAGAATGGGTGAAATTCTGGGCGAGATAGCAAAAACGCTTGAAAATGCAGGTGCCAAAGCGGTTTTAATATGCACGAACACAATGCATAAGGTTGCTGATGATGTTCAGAACAGAATTAATGTACCGCTGATAAATATAGTGGACGCTACCGCCGAGGTTTTGAAAAAAGATGGGGTTAAGAGAGCCGGACTTCTGGGGACAAAGTTCACGATGGAAGATGGTTTTTACCAGGAAAGGATGAAAAGACATGGAATTGAAATAATAATTCCGGAGAAGGAGGAAGACAGAAATGCCGTGCACAGCATAATTTTCGACGAATTATGCCTAGGCATCTTTAAGGAGGAATCAGAAAAAAGACTTAGAGATATCGTGGATGAACTTAAGAAAAGGGGGGCTGAGGGAATAATTTTGGGCTGCACAGAGCTCCCGTTAATCCTGAAAGACGATGAATTTTACGATACAACCAGAATACACGCTGAAGCTGCAGTCCAGTTTATGCTGGGTAACATTTAACTAACATGATTGGGGAAACATTGTATGCAGCAGTTACCGGTTCCACCCTATCCTCCACCCTACAAACCTCCCGAACTTAAGGTGCTCTATTTCATAGCCGGGATCATTGCGGTTACAGCTTTAGTTTCCCTTTCGGTCTACTACTATACCGAGTATCTCTGGTTCGAGTCTGTGGGGTATGGCAGCGTCTTTATAACTTATCTGAAGTACTCCATCGGATTCTTCATTCTGGTCTTTGCGATATTCATGACTTTTCTGACAGCAACGATAGTTGCTGTAAAGAAGGTAACCATGGAGTTTCTCGGTGAACCGCTGAAAATACCGCATCTCCTATCGCTGGCAATCTCACTCTTTGCTGCCTTCTCAATGCAGAGTCAGTGGAAGTCGATGCTTTTCTACATAAATTCTGCAGAATATGGAATAAAAGATCCGATATTCGGCCTGGATGCGGCGTTTTACACATTCCAGCTTCCGTTTCTCAAGATGGTTATTGGTATACTTCTTGCTGCAGCAGTCATATCCATAACAATTGCAATTTTTGCCTACATCTATGCGTTCAGATGGGTGAAGAGTTTCGATGAGTTCAAGGAGATCTTTCCCACCAGCGGCTTTGTCCATCTGGGGATAAATGTCCTGATACTTCTCTCGCTTGCTGGAGCTCTCATCTACATATCCCGATTTGAAATAGTGCACTCACAGCATGGCCTTCTGAGCGGGGCGGGTTATGTTGAGGTGAACATACTTTCTCCTGCTTTATTGCTGGTCTCAGCCCTTTCATTTGTTTCGGGGATTTCTGCGGCCTATTTGATCGCAAAGAAAAACTTTGAAATGGTGTTTTATGTTATTGTTCTGTTTGTAGCAATCTCCATTCTTGCAGCAGTAATCGTTCCGTTTGCCGTGCAGAAGCTTCAGGTTGAGCCGTCGGAGTTAAGCTATGAAAGCAGGTATCTTGAATACAGCATAAATTACACCCTTTATGCCTATGGTTTGCAGAACGTGGAGTACAGATTTTTTAAATACAGTCCAACTCTGAACTACACTGATGTTCTCAAGGCTAAGGCGACGATAGACAACATCAGGGTATGGGATCACAGACCGATAAGGGACGTATTCAGACAGCTACAGCAGATAAGAACCTACTATTTTATCAACGATGTGGATGTGGACAGATACTGGATTAACGGGAATTACACTCAGCTAATGCTTGCTGCGAGGGAGCTTTCAACGGACCTTCTCCCTTCAAGAGCACAGACCTGGTTGAACAAACATCTCATCTACACTCATGGATACGGGATCGTTGCCTCACCCGTCAATGCGGTTTCAGCAGAAGGACTTCCGGAAATGGTACTCTATGATATCCCGCCGAGGGGAGAAATCAAAATTAAGAGGCCTGAAATATACTACGGGGAGCTCACGGATGATTATGTTGTTGTGAATACTCTTCAGCAGGAATTTGACTATCCCGTTGGCAACAAAAACTACTTCACCAAGTATTCAGGTGATGGTGGCGTTAAGCTTGATTACATGAGGAGAGTTCTCTACTCATTCAGATTCGCTGACATCAATCTCATTTTGAGCGAGTACATAACCGACGAGAGCAGATTAATGATGCACCGTGACATTATTGAGAGAGTTAACACGATAATGCCATTCCTTACCTATGACAGTGACCCATATGTTGCGGTCATCAATGGCCAGATTTACTGGATAATCGATGCATACTCTCTTGTGGACAGATTTCCGTATTCGGCTGAGATTGGAAGGTACAACTACATGCAAAATCCTGTTAAAGTGTTTATAAATGCCTACAATGGTAGTGTCAAGTTTTACATCGTCAAGGAGGATGCTTACGTCAAAACTCTTGAAAAAGCCCTTCCGGGCGTCTTTATAAAAGAAATGCCAGAAGAGTTCAAAAAGCACATAAGATATCCACGTGACTTCTTCAAGATTCAGGCCTATATCTACTCCACATATCACATGAAGGATGTTACGGCCTTCTACAACAGGGAAGACGTTTGGGATGTTCCAACGGAGAAGTTTGAGGATGATGTCATAAAGGTCGAGCCGTACTACGTGACGCTGGCAATAGAGAACAAACCGGAATTCATACTTATGGTACCGTTCACTCCCAAGAACAGGGACAACATGATTGCGTGGATGGCGGCGAGATGTGATGATAAGTACGGCGAACTTATAATTTATGAGTTCCCCAAGGGAGAACTGATATACGGTCCGATGCAAATTGAAGCAAGGATTGATCAGGATGCAGAACTTTCGAAGCTTTTTACACTGTGGAATCAGGCCGGATCGAGGGTAATCAGAGGAAATCTGCTCGTTATACCTCTCAATAACTCCATTCTGTATGTCGAGCCGATCTACCTGAGAGGCGAGTCCACGAAAATACCCGAACTCAGGGGAGTTGTAGCAGTGCATAACGATGAGCTGAGAATGGGTTCCACAATTTACGATGCGCTCGAAATGATCTTTGGCAAGAAGTCTGAGGTCGTGGAGAAACCCAAGGAGAAAGCAGGTACTGCAGAAGAGAAATTAGGTCTGCTGAAAGAATACTACTCGAAACTGATGGAGGCCATGAAAAATGGTGACTGGAAGACCTTTGGAGAGATGCTGAACAGGATCGGGGAGGTGCTCGGATACAGCAAACAATAATTTTTTTGTAGAAAGATTTATTAGTCTATTGTTAATTTTTGTCCCATGGAGTGGTACTGGATTGGTCTGGCAGTAGTTGTGATACTGTTCTTGGTTTCGTCGATCAGAGTGGTGAAGGAGTACGAGAGAGGAGTTGTCTTCAGACTCGGAAGACTCGTCGGTGCGAGGGGGCCGGGATTGTTCTTCGTTATTCCTATATTGGAAAACATGCAGATAGTCGATTTGAGAACTGTAACATACGATGTACCCTCTCAGGAGGTTGTTACGAGAGATAATGTGACCGTCAAGGTTAATGCTGTGGTTTATTATCGTGTCGTCGATCCAAACAAGGCGATAACCGAGGTTTTTGACTATCAATACGCAACAGCCCAGCTTGCCCAGACGACCCTGAGAAGCATAATCGGACAGGCAGAGCTGGATGAAGTCCTTTCAGAGAGAGAAAAATTGAATTTGAAGCTTCAGCAAATAATTGATGAAGAAACAAACCCGTGGGGAATAAAGGTCACTGCAGTTGAGATTAAGGATGTCGAGTTACCGGAGGACATGCAGAGAATAATGGCCATGCAGGCGGAGGCGGAGAGAGAAAGGAGAGCAAAGATAATCAGGGCTGAGGGAGAGCATCAGGCTGCGATGAAATTAAAGGAGGCGGCCGATATTCTGGCTCAGAGCGAAGGTGCAATACTGCTGAGATATCTGCAAACCCTGAATGAAATAGCAACAGAAGAGAACACCACCATCGTCATGCCTGTGCCTGTTGAACTGCTTAAATTCTTTGTTGAGAAGGCTAAAAGTTAAATAGTCCTGCCACTTTTTTTATTTCATGAAAATAATTCCCTGCCCGTCTTCTCCATTACTGGCGAGGAGAATCAGCGAGACAACAGGAACTGAAATTGCTGACGTCACGTTCAAAAGGTTTCCCGATGGAGAACTTTATGTGAGGGTAGAAGGCTGCAGAGAAGGAGTAATTGTCGGGAGCATAACCACAAATGATGACCTGATCGCAATTGCGTTTTTGCTTGATGCGCTGGATGATGCAAGGATTGTTGTTCCATACATGGGTTATGCGAGGCAGGACAGGGTGTTTAAAGAGGGAGAGGCTGTTAGTATAAGAGTTGTGGCGAACATTCTGGAAAGGAAAGCCAGGGAAATTGTAACGGTTAACATCCACAGCAAACAGGCTGCATCACACTTCAGGAAGTTAAAGGACCTGGATGCAATGCCTGTAATTGGAAAGCATTTTTCGGACAGAGACGTCCTCATGATTTCTCCCGATAAGGGATCAGTTGAAAGGGTTAAAGTTGCAGCATCCCATGCCAACTGCGACTGGGATTATCTCGAAAAAACGAGGATTGATGAGGCGACGGTTGAAATAGCTCCGAAGAATCTGGACGTTGAAGGCAGGGATGTTGTTATCGTTGATGATATCATATCAACTGGTGGTACGGTTATCGAAGCTGCGAAAAAACTGTACGAACTCGGGGCGAAGAGCGTTTCAGCCACCTGTGTTCACGCAGTTCTGGCAGGAAATGCAGCATTAAGGCTTTTCAATGCAGGAATCAGAGATATAATAGCCACCGACACGATTGAATGTGCGTTCAGCAAAATCAGTGTTGCCGGTATTATAGGGGAGGCACTTTAGAAAACCCTTTTATGCATAGCTGAATTTGGGTGGGAGATGAAAAGAAGGGTCGTGGCTACGGGGACATTTGACATAATTCATCCGGGGCACATTACCTTTCTCAGGGAGGCCAAGAAGCTGGGGGACGAGCTGATTGTCATAGTTGCACGGGAGAAAAACGTGAAACACAAACCAAAGCCGGTAGTCCCGGAAGAGCAGAGAAGAAGGGTAGTTGAGGCTATAAAGTACGTTGATAGGGCAATTCTGGGCGATGAGAATGACATGTTCAGGCCAATAATGGAGCTGAAGCCTGATGTGATTGTTCTGGGCCACGACCAGCATTTTGATGAAAAATGGCTTGTGGATGAATTGAAAAAGAGAAATCTGAATTGTGAGGTCGTTAGGATAAAGGTAAGGGAGGATTGCGAGTTTTGCAGCTCTCACAGAATAATTGAAAGAGTTTTGGAAAAATACGGAGGGAGATAATGTTGTTGATGATTCCAGGTCCGGTACAGCTTCACGAGAGAATAATACGGGCGATGGCAAGGCAGATGATCGGCCACAGAACCGCTGACTTCAGTGAAGTAATGTCATTCTGTGTTGACGTTCTTAGAGAAGTTTTCCAAACGAAAGGAGACATATGTCTGATTTCAGGCTCCGGTACAGCGGGGATGGAGGCGGCAATAGCCTCTTTCAGCAATGTGAGGAAGATGGCCACAATTGAAAACGGAAAGTTTGGCGAAAGACTCGGGGAGATTGCCTCCCGATATACAGAGGTGGAAAGGCTGCAGTTTTCGTGGGGAGAGTCTGTTGATCTCGATGCTGTGAGGAATGCTTTTGATAATGGTTGCGAGGCGGTTGCCTTTGTCCACAACGAAACATCAACCGGAATTCTGAACCCCGCAAAGGAGATTGCATCGATCGCAAAGGAATATGATGGTCTGGTGATAATGGATGCCATAACCTCCGCCGGTGGGGATTACGTCAGGATGGACGAATGGGGGGTTGATGTTGCAATAGTTGGCAGCCAGAAATGTCTCGGCGCCCCGCCAGGTCTTGCGGCAGTGGCGGTTGGAGAAAAGGCATGGGAGTTTTACAATGAGAGGTGCCCGTACTATCTAGATCTGGCGGCGTACAGGAAAAAGCTGAAGGACATGCAAACTCCCTATACGCCGGCTGTGCCATTATTCTTCGCTCTGGCAGAGGCTCTTGAGATTATAAGGGAAGAGGGGCTTGAGAACAGGATCCAGAGGCACCGCATCCTGAGTTCGGCTGTAAGGAAATGGGCTGTGGAGGCAGGACTTGAACTGTTCCCGAATCTCAACGAGTACTCCAGTTACTCAAACACGGTCACTGCAATAAAGATGCCCGATGGTATAACTGACAGTGAGCTGAGGGGTACGCTGAAGAAGGAGTACGGTATATTGATCAGCGGTGGCCAGGGTGAGCTGAAAGGGAGGATATTCCGCATCGGGACAATGGGGAATGTTGGAAAAATGGAGACGATAACGACACTTGCGGCTCTTGAAGATATTCTCAGAAGAAAGAACATCATAAACCCTGCCCTTGAATATGCTCAAATACTTCTGAGGGACCTGCGATGAAGATCGGCATTGTTGATACTACCTTTTCCAGAATAAATATGGGAAAAATTGCAATTGATGAACTCAGGAGGATAAGCAGCATTCCTTACGAGAGGTATACCGTACCGGGTATAAAGGATTTGCCGGTGGCAGCCAAGAAGATGATAGAGGAAAGAAACTGCGATCTGGTGATTACACTTGGATGGGTTGGGGGAACGCAGAAGGATATGTTCAGCTACATTGTTTTAAGCATGGGACTTGTTATGGTTCAGCTCCTCACAAACAGACACATTATAGATGTAACAGTTCACGAGGATGAGGCGGAGAGTGAAGAAGAGCTTTTGAAGGTAGCTGAGAACAGGGTGAGAGAACACGTCAGAAATGCGGTAGACCTGCTTGTCAACCCCAAAAGACTTCAGAGGATGGCAGGCACAGGTCAGAGACAGGGCTATCCTGATGCAGGCCCGATCATGAAATGATTTTTTTCCATAGTAAACTATTTTATCCGGGAGAAGTGTTTACTGACTCGTGGATTTGAGGGCACCGCTGAGTTCAAAGTATCTTGTTATACTCGCATCGGTTGTTGGAGTTATATCAGGCTTAGGTGCCTTTATCTTCTATTTTCTGCTGGATCTGTTCACAAAATTCTTTCTTTCTGGGTTGGACAACTACACACCACCGCTGGCAGGTGGAGAGATAGAAGTCGTGAAGGTTAATTTTCATCTGGGCGTGGTGCCCCTTCCGATAGTTGTGGCACTTGGAGGGTTACTGAGCGGGTACATAGTCTATACCTTTGCACCGGAAACTGAAGGTCACGGAACGGATGCGGTTATCAGATCCTTCCACAGGGCGAGAGGTTATATTCGAGCAAGAGTGCCCATTGTCAAAACAGTTGCATCGGCGATAACGATAGGAAGTGGCGGAAGTGCAGGTAGAGAAGGCCCTATCGCTCAAATTGGAGCTGGTTTTGGATCTTTTCTGGCAGATTTGCTGAAACTCGCAGACAGAGATAGAAGAATCCTGGTCGTATGCGGAGTTTCAGGAGGGATAGGAAGCATATTCAGAAGTCCATTTGGAGGAGCCATGTTCGGAATCGAGGTTCTTTACAGGAGGGATAATGAGGTAGAGGCTATAATTCCAGCTTTTGTCTCTTCAATAGTTGCGTTCATAATTTTTGAGATGATGATGAGCTATGTCGCCAACACGCCATTTGGAGTGCAGACCATTTTCAGAATACGTCCGGTTGCAATTCATTCTCCGCTTGAATTTCCGATATATGCAGCAGTTTCAGTCCTCACTGCAGCCCTGGGCATTTTTTACATCAGGGTTTTCTATGGGGTTCATGAATTATTCAAAAGTCTCAAAATCAATCCGATTTTCAAGCCAGCCATTGGTGGCTTTTTTACAGGAGTAATAGGGCTGTTTCTACCCGGTGTGCTTGGAATGGGTTACGGTTACGTTCAAATGGCGATTGATGGGGAATTAACGTTGACGGTGATATTGCTGCTGATTTTCGGCAGGATAATAACAACATCCCTGACGGTAGGTTCTGGAGGGAGTGGAGGTGTTTTTGCTCCCTCGATAGTGATTGGGAGCATGATCGGTGCGTTTGTTGGATATCTCTTCCATCAGGCATTCCCCGGCATAGTCATACAGCCAGAAGCTTTCGTGCTTGTCGGGATGTCTGCGTTTGTTGCAGGAGTTGCAAAAACACCCATTGCAGCAATTTTAATGGTTCTCGAGATGTGCGGAGGATACACTCTCCTGCCTGCGTTGATGATCGCCGCTACCCTGTCCTACTACATGACTGGAGATTACTCCATCTACTCAGAGCAGGTGGCCAACAGAGCAGCAAGTCCCGCCCATAGAATGGAGATGTCTGTTGATGTACTCGTGAATGTTAATGTCGGAGATGCCATGGTTCCTGTCGAAAAGCTTGTAACTGTCTCTCCATATCAGAAGGTCAGTGAGGTGCTCGGGTTAATAGAGAAAACCGGCCACATTGGATTTCCAGTCGTGAGAGAGGGAAAGCTTGTTGGGATAGTAACCTTTGAAGACGTGGAGAGGGTTCCCATTGAGGAGAGGGATCAGAAGGTTGTGAGGGATATAATGTCCAGAGACCTGATTGTTACATATCCCGATGAGACACTGGAGGATGCTCTGATAAAACTCGTTCAGAAGGGAATAGGCAGACTTCCGGTTGTTGATAGGAATGATGAGAGAAAACTTTTAGGCATGGTGACGAGAAGTGATATAATAAAGGCACATGCCAGAGAGGTGGCGAGGCTGGCGAAATGAAGATTCTTCTCGTCACGGGGAGGCTCGCGGAGGAAATGGTCAGGAAATATGGAAAAGGTGCAGACGTTTACGTTTGCGATATAGATGTGGCCGCTTTTATAACACCATCCCTTCTTGAAGATGTGGATCTGACAGGTTATGATCTGGTTCTCGTTCCCGGACTGACCTATACCTGTGACTGGGGGAGCTTTGAAAAGAAGAAACGTGTCAGGGTCAGGCTTGGTCCGATTCACGCCTATGACCTGCAGCACGTTCTCAGGATTGCTGGAAGGATCGAACTCTCTCACAAAATACCGGCATGCAGGTTAATTGAGTCGGTAAAGGTAGAGGAAGTTTTGAAAGCTGTTGATGCTCTTGAAAAAGATTTCAGATTCAGAATAGGGGATGTTGCGGTTGGTGGAAATAGCAGAATGAAGGTGGTTGCTGAAATTGCAAGATTCAGCGGAAAGGAAGATTTGAAAGCCATGATAGATCACTATACAGAAAGCGGTGCGGACATAATCGATATTGGCGTTCCGCTTGAGTTCGATACGGAATGGCTGTCTAAAATGATAAAGACTGCTGTCGATCATTCCAAACTTCCCCTGAGCGTTGATACATTCAGCAAAAAGGCCATTGAAATCGCCGTGAGGCATGGAGTTGATATGATAATGAGCGTATCTCGAGAAAATCTGGATGCTCTTGATTTAATCGAAAATCAGGCTGTGGTTGTTGTTGATAGGGATGTGGAGAGGTTGTTTAAATTGCTTGACATTGCTGGCCGTAAGGTTGAGAAGGTGATTGCAGATCCGGTTCTGGATCCGCCTCTGAGGGTTGCTGAGTCCATTATCCGGTATGCCCGGTTCAGGGAAATGGATGATGTAACTCCCGTCCTTTTCGGTGTGGGCAATGTTACCGAGCTTGCAGATGCTGATTCCATCGGGATGAATGCCGTTCTGGCATTTATTGCCGAGGAGCTTGGATGCAACCTCCTTTTTACAACAGAGGCGAGCGTCAAAACTTATGGGAGCGTTAGAGAACTTAAAATAGCGTCGTACTTGGCCAAGGCTGCAAAAATAAGAAACTCACCGCCCAAAGACGTGGGATTGAGTTTGCTTGCCTTGAAGGAAAAAATGAGGTACGATACGACCGTCAATCTGGGTGAAAAGGTAGTCAGGGCTGAGGAAAGTGGAGAATTCGTGAGAGACCCACTTGGAGATTTCATAATCCAGGTTGCTGATGGTGAGATAGTCTGCATGCATGAGAAGCTCACTGTTGTTGGCAAAAAGGCGAAGGAGATTGCCGATACTGTTTTGAGGTACAACCTACTTTCGAGACTGGACCATGCAGCATATCTCGGCAGGGAGCTCATGAAGGCTGAAATTGCAGCACTTCTTAGAAAGAGTTATATTCAGGACAGAGACCTGAATTTCGGTTTTTACTCAAAATAAAGCGTTGTAAAGTTTTGTAAAGTTTTAGAAAGTATTTCAGGCGAGTTTCAGAGTTCCACTGCGAAAGTTTCCTTATATGTTATGACCACCAAAATCCGTTTGGAGGTGAGCCGGATGAGGAGGACGGCAGTGGCGGTGCTGGTGCTGATGTGCCTTGCAGTCCTTACCTCGACTGCATCTGCGGTTGGGATGGGCGATAAGATATCAAAGTCAAAGGAGTGGACGGAACAGCAGAAATGGGCTGAGCAGGAAAAATTCAGGAAGGCGAGAGAATGGTTCAACGAAACCAGAAAAAAGGTTGAGGAGGTTAGAAAGCAGGCGAGAGAAAAAAGGTTTGAGGCCTGGAAGAAGCATCTCACAGCCTGGGTTGAGATGGCGAAAAGATGGGTTGAGAGAGTGGAGAACAGAGTTGAATATCTCAGACTCAATGAGGAGAGCAAGGATAGATTGATCGACAGGCTTGAGAATATATCAGCAAAACTTGACGTGATTGAAAAGGATATAGACAGTGCGCAGAATTACACGGAGCTGAGAATGGTTGCATCCGAAATAAGGGGAATGTGGATGGAACTGAGACATGAAATGAGGGTTGCGGTGCACAACTATGTGCTGGACAAGTACAGCGAAATTCTTGAGAGGCTAAAGCAGGTCAGTGACAGGCTGGAGGCTGCAGGTGCCAATGTGACAGAACTGAACGAAAAGATAAGCGAAATTGAAGATGCGGTTAACGATCTGAAAAATTACGTGGGTACACCTGAGTTTTCCCAGAAGGTGAGGGAGATCAATGAAATGTTCAGGGAAGCATTCAAAATCGTCAAGGAGCTTGCAAGAGAGGTGAGACCTGAATACCAGCATGGATTCGTATATGCACATGTGAGCGGATCCTTTGAACTCAGCGGAAACTTCAGCTCGGTTCAGATTAAGGGGGAGGGAAACGTGACCCTGCCAGAGGACGTGATAGTTACGAAGGTTGACAAACCGGGAGTGAGGATAATTGTGGCGAGGGGGAACTTCACCGCCAGTGGAGATGGGGAGTTCAGGATCCTTGCTCAGGGAACGGGAGTACTGAAGCTCAACGGAGAGGGTTATTACAGGGTTAAGAAGACTCCAACAGGTCCGGTAAGCGAGGAAATTGAATTTGAGGGCAATGAAACGGTTACTTTCGGGTGATTGAAATGAATCTCAAGGCAGCGGCCGTGGTTTTTCTCATGGTAGCACTGCTCTTTGCAGGGTGTCAGGGTAAAACAGGAAAAACAGGAAAAACTGGTGTTCAGCCAACAACGCCTGCTCAGCCAACAACACCATCATTACCCACGGATTCAGGTCAGAATCCGGGTCAGATGGATAATAATGAGGATTTAAATGTCACTAAAGACCTGCAGGACCTCGAACAGCTTCTGCAGGAGCTTGACAGTCTAGACAACGTGCAGTTTAACGTTTAAGCTTCAACCACCCTGACACACCCGGTTGGACAGATTTTTTCACATTTTTTGCATCCGACGCATTTCTCCTGATTCTCCGGAAATGGGATCAGTCTCTTGAACCTTTTACCGAGAAATCTGAATTCAACTTCCTTCCATGTCCACACTCCATTACTGCAGACTGCAACACACTCTCCAGCACCACCACATCTCCTGGCATCGAAATCAACCCTGAACTTCATGTTCAGAGAGATTGAAAATTGAATAAAAGGTGAGGGAGATTTTGATAGATTTGGTAAAAACCGCTATCTTATTCTCTCCAGAACTTCTTTGGCGTAGTCCAGCCTTATCTTTCTGTCTCTCACCATTATCTCTACTACCCTGTCAACCTCCTCGCCAACAGCTCCTGCCATTATGGCAAGGTTTCTGGCATGCAGCTCCATATGTCCCCGTTGTATTCCTTCCGTCGCCAGAGCTCTCAGAGCTGCAAAATTCTGTGCAAGTCCCAGTGCTGCCGCAACCCTTGCCAGTTCCTCAGCACTCTCTACACCGAGTATTTTCAGGCAGGCCTTTGCAATGGGGTTGACCTTGGTTGCACCGCCAATAATTCCAGCAGCCATTGGCACCTCTATTGTACCAACAAGATTGCCCTTGCCATCCACTTCGTATGTGGTGAGCGGTCTGTAACCGCCAATTGAAGCGTAGCTGTGGGCTCCCGCCTCAACAGCTCTGAAGTCATTTCCGGTTGCGATCATGAGGGCGGAGATACCGTTCATTATTCCCTTGTTGTGCGTGGCGCATCTGTAGGGGTCGGCAGCAGCAAAAGCATATGCGAGCATTATGCCCTCAACAACCTCCTCGCCACCTATAACATCCTTTGCAAAAACGGCCTTTGCCCTGGCGAGTCTGTATGAGGCGAGATTGGATATGATTCTCAGGTAGACCTTGCCTCCCGTGATTCTCTCGATAAAGGGGGCCAGACTCTCACACATCGTATTGACCGCATTTGCGCCCATGGCGTCCTTGACATCCACCACAAGATGGACTATCAGCATCTTACCCATCATCGTGTCTATGATTCTGGCCTCAACGTCCTTGCAACCGCCTCCAAGGCTTACCAGCATTGGATCGCACTCATTGGCCTTCTCGATTATTTCATCCCTGTGTCTCAGAACCTCAAACCTTGCAGAATTTGGGTCTGTAAGCTTTGTCACCTGGATCTGGCCTATCATCACTGAACCCGTGTAATCGGTGATGAATCCACCACTCTCCCTTGCCATCCTTGCAGCATTGCTAGCGGCAGCAACAACACTCGGCTCTTCTATTGCCATCGGAATCAGGTAGTCCTTACCATCAATCAGAAAGTTCGTGGCGATACCCAGCGGAAGTTCAAACGTGCCTATAACGTTTTCAATCATTCTGTCTGCCACATCCAGTGGCAATCCTCGTGAGAATATGGTTTTAGTCTCTTCGTCCGTTAACTTTGCAAATTCAGCGACCTTTTTCAGTCTTTCATTGACACTGAGCTTGTAGAACCCGGGAATTCGTGAGTTCATGAATGCTGTAATCTTCCCTGATTTATAATGCCTTCGGTGCTTAACTCTGAAAACGTAAATGGCAAAATCGGCCTGACGATTTCCGGCATAGCCGTGTTATCTGGGTGTCAGAAGGATGAAACAGCATGAAAGCTGCCGGGCCTAGGACCTTAACCTGACTGTCCACCAACCTTTAAAAACTTCCGTGATAATGCAGAACGATGAAAATTGCAGTCGTCGGTGCAGGACTCACAGGGCTCAAAGCAGCGAGAGAGTTGAGAGAGTACGCAAGGGTCAGGGTTTTCGAGCCCGGTGAACTGGGAGGGCTTGCGGCCTCATTTGGTGACAGCTTCAGAATAGAGAAGTACTATCACCACTGTTTCAGGTACGATGAATATCTGCTCAGGGAGATAAAGGAGCTCGGGCTTGGATCAAAACTGGTCTGGAAGGTTGCAAAGACGGGGTTTGCGGTGGACGGCAAGATTTATCCACTCAACACGCCCTTCGAAATCCTTCACTATCCATATCTCAGCTTCAGGGATAAGGTCAGGCTTGCAAGATTCACGCTGAAAAGCCGGAAGATGAACTACGAGAATTACGATGATATGGGGGTTATAGAGGGTATCAGGAAAGAGCTGGGGGATGAACTGCTTGAAAAATTTTTCATGCCTTTGCTCAGGTCCAAATTTGGAGAGAATTCTGAAAAGGTGAGTTTTGCATGGTTGCTTGGAAGAGTGGCGATAAGAAGTAACAGAAAGTACTCGGGAGAGGAAATAGGATATATCAGGCACGGATTCCACCAGCTTGTTGAAAGAATGGCTGAAGGGATTGAGATCGTTCCTGAAAGGGCGAAGATAAGAAGAGGCGCAAAGTGGGAGGTCAATGGAGAGGAGTTTGATGCTGTTATCTTCACAGCACCACTACCGGAGCTTGGAGGCCTCGGAGATGCACTAGGAATTGCGCGGATTGAATATCAGAGTTCTGTGTGTGCTCTTGTTGCATCCGAAAGCACTTTAACGGAAGAAATTTACTGGACGAATATTGCGGATAAAATGAGCTTTGGGGCAGTAATTGAACACACCAACTTCATGCCACTGGAGGATTATGGAACTCATCTCTTGTATCTGGCGAGCTACTCAACACCTGATGGAAGGCTTTTCAACATGACTACGGAGGAGATATCCAGGCTCTTTCTCTCGGATTTGAGCAAACTGGGGATGAATGTGGAGGATGTAAAATGGATAGAGGTTTTTAAGGCAAAGTACAGCGGACCGATATACGAAAAAGGATATGCAAGGAAGATAACCCCGTATAAAGTTGCTGATGGCTTCTATATAGCCGGCATGACATCAAAACCCAACTATCCTGAGAGAAGCATGAATGGCAGTATAAGAGCCGGTTATGAGGTGGCAAATGAGGTCAAAAAAGATCTTTTATGACTTTTTCTGCCAGCATTGCCAGCCTTACTCTGGCGTACTCCGGAAATTTCTCACTCAGGATTATTTTCGAACCATCAATCCTGCAAACCCCGGCCTTTTCGGCAGTGGCAAGATGCATCTGTGCCTGGCCGAGAATGGGGTGAACATCAGCGTGGGTGAGGGGATAGGTCACTGCAAGGAATTCACCGGTCACGTCTCTTGATATTTCATGGTGGCTGAACTTAAGCAGTGCCTCCACAGCCTCTCTTGCCACCCGATATTCTTCTCCCATTTCGTGGCCGTAGGGGCTGTAGGTTTTTATCTTGAAGGCAAGACCCATCCTGTTTAGCTTTTTAACAAGCTTAACGGCCTCCTCGTTGAGTACCGAGTTAACAAGGAAATTACAGAACAACGCCTTCGGATGACCGTCACCCACATTCAAATCTTCAACCGGAAGTTTTTTCATAAAAACCAGTAGGGACTTTAAACTGCAGTCTTCAGGCATGTCAAACCGCTCCTTTACCCTCAGAGTTTGGGAAATTCCGAGAGCTATTACGTAGCTGAGTTTGCATGCCATTTCATTAAGTTTCTTTTCTGCTCTGAGAATTCTTCTTCCAACAATCTTTTTTGCGGCAATGTAACCGTCATGAGTCAGTGACAGGAACATCTCCGGCTTCAGTTTTGGCTTGGAGGATGAGACCGCAAATCCGAGCCTTTTAAGATCTGCAAGGGTTATTTCGAGCGGTCTATATCGGATATCCTTTTCATACACCTCTCCAGCTATGTACAAATAAGCAAGAGCATCTTCAATCGCCTTAACGTACGACGATGGGTTATCCAGCTTCTCTTCCTCCATTTCAGGCATCTCCACTCCAAAATGCCTGCAGAAATCTTCCAGGGAGATGCAACCTTCGCAATCACCAATGATGTATATGTCGCGGAAGGGGTATGAAAGCAACCTCTCCACGCAGGATTCGTAGCTTCCTGCATATATGTCGATACCGATTCTTTTCCGGGGGATGAAGAGGTCCACCCATCCAAGAGGCACCCTGAAAGGGGACAGAACTCTGTATCCGACCCTCCTCAGTTCGTCTGCAATCCGCTCTCTCAATGAAAGGTACATGGAAGCGGTTTGAAACTGGATTAATTTGCTTTCCGGTGGGAGTTCTGAACTCATGGCTGTCAACGTACGGCAGTCCGCATGTTGCCCCCCAAAAATTAGAGAATTTTTTGAACCTCTTTTACAATGTCAAGGAGAGTTTCAGCAACAGTCGCACCAGCTTCCCGCAATGCCTGAATCTTTGCATCGGCCGTTCCTGATGTCCCCTCTATTATGGCCCCTGCATGGCCCATTCTCTTGCCCGGTGGGGCTGTTCTGCCGGCTATGAAAGCTATTACGGGCTTTGACATATTTTCTATGAACTTCGCAGCTTCCTCTTCTGCCGTTCCACCAATCTCGCCAATAAGCAGTACTGCCTCCGTTTCAGAATCTTCCTCGAACATCTTCAGAACATCGACAAAACTCAGGCCGGGCATCGGGTCTCCACCTATCCCAACGACCGTTGACTGTCCTATCCCTGCTCTCGTTAGGTTCTCGCAGACCTGATAGGTCAGGGTTCCGCTCCTCGAAACAACTCCCAGTCTTCCCGGGGTGAAGCTGTTATCGGGAAGCAATCCGACCTTGGATTTGCCCGGACTTATCACTCCCGGACAGTTCGGACCAAGAAGCATGGATTTCACTTCTCTGAGCCTTCTGTGGATTCTCATCTCGTCGTAAAGCGGGATACCTTCAGTAACACACACGACGAGGTCCAGCCCTGCATCGAATGCCTCGAATATTGCGTCTGTGGCAAAGGTGGCAGGAACGTAGATTATTGATGTGTTCGCACCCGTTTTTTTCACAGCATCCTCAACCGTGTTGAAAACCGGAACTCCATGAACCTCCATTCCAGCCTTTCCGGGTGTAACACCTGCTACGACTTTCGTTCCGTACTCGAGCATCCTTTTGGTCTGAAAACTCCCCTGAAATCCGGTTATACCCTGAACAACAACCTTTGTGTTCTCATTAACAAGAATGGCCATGAAATCCCCCCACAATCTCAACTGCCTTTTTCGCACCTTCCTCAATCGAGTCCACAAAGTGTATCTCAACTCCCGATTTTGTGGTGTAATCCTCCAGTATCTTTCTCCCCAGTTCCTCGTTGGTCCCGACGAGCTTTATGACCAGCGGAACTTTTCTTCCACCTTCCTCAAGGGCCTTCACTATGCCTTCTGCAACCTTTTCACACCTCGTGATTTCGGCATAGATGTTTATGAACACGGTTCTTACATTGGGATCTTTCAGCACGTGCAGCAGACAGTTCTTCATTTTCTCGGGATCTGCCAAACCTCCTCCTGTGTCAAGGAAGTTTGCCGGTTTTCCACCCATCAGATGAATTATATCCATCGTGGCCATTGCCAGTCCGGCACCATTTGCTATAACCCCAATCTCGCCTCCGAGTCTCACGTAGTTAAGCCCCCTTATCCTCGCCTCCCTTTCGAGCGGGTCAACCTCTGTTGCCTCCCTCATTTCAGCCAGCTCTGGATGCCTGAAAATGGCGTTATCGTCAATGTTCAGTCTTGCATCTGCGGCTATAAGGCCTTCAGGAGTGAGAACGAGTGGATTTATCTCGGTCAGCTCGGCTTCATATCTGAAGGCGATGTCAGCCAGGATTTTGAGTATCCTGAACATCTGCTTGAACTCATCTCCCTCGAAACCCGCATCAAACAGAGACTTCCTCAGTTCGTAGTCCTGCAAACCCCACAGTGGGTCAAAATAGACTTTGTGGATGCTGTCGGGGTATTTCGCTGCAATCTCCTCGATATCCATTCCGCCCATTCTGCTGAAAATAAGGGTCGGAAGCTTTCTGGACTTATCAACGACGTATCCTGCGTAGTACTCTTTCTTTATTTCTAACTGCTCTTCCACGAGAACTTTCTCAACTTTGTGTCCTTTAATATCACTACCAAGCAGTTTGGCAGCAATTTCTTTCGCTTCTTCCGGACTTTCAGCCTTCTTAACACCACCAGCCTTTCCTCTACCACCCACCAGAACCTGTGCCTTGACAACGACTTTATTCCCGAGCTCTCTTGCAATCTTTTCTACTTCTTCTGGTGTTTGAGCAATGGCCGATTTTGGAACCTTTATGCCATGCATAGAAAAAATTTGTTTGGCCTGGTACTCGTGGAGTCTCATACCTCATAACTCCCTCCTGAACGCCTGCAATCCGGTTATCGCTCTGCCGAGTATCAGCGTGTGGATGTCATCCGTCCCCTCGTACGTATAAACGCTCTCAATGTTCGCCATGTGTCTTATCGGCGAATAATCAAGG